>JBAQKP010000288.1:0-21246 GCA_049301135.1 Moraxellaceae bacterium
GCGGTACAGAACATGAGTTGGTTCTTGGCGGCGATGGTCATCGTGGGTAGTGCGATTGGTTTGTACTACTATTTGCGTGTGATGGTGGTGCTGTATATGACCCCGCCAGATCATCCACGGATTGATGCACAGGGCAACTGGGGTATGCAAGTCGGTGGGGTGATGGTGCTGCTGGCGACCTTGTTGGTGTTGTATTTCGGGATCTTCCCAAGTGCGATGATCGATTGGTCGATTGCTGCGCAGGTGTATGCAGGGCAGTAATTGCTCTGTGTGCGTCATCAAAAACCAGATCTGTTGATCTGGTTTTTTTATGGTTGTGGGTTGTGTTTGTGGGAGATAGGCAGTAGAAATTCATGAGGGTATTGTCCAAATTTAATCTTTAAGATTTCTTGAAAATTTGGTCAATATGCTATCAGACGACGTGCCTGTTTTGATATAAGATACTTCATGTTAAATTTTTTCAAGGAGAAAAACTTATGCGCCCCCTGATTTTATTAGCCCTATCAACTTCGATAGTAGTTTCGAGTTGTGGAACGCTAGAGCGTAAGACTATTCTGTTAAATGTTGGTGATTCAAAAGAAAAAGTTTTAAACGTAATGGGTGCGCCTGCCGACCGGCAAATGAACGGCCAGCAGGAGGCTTGGCAGTACTGTATTTCGGGTGCTGGTTTTGGATGGAATGACCATAAAATAATTTGGATGAATCAGGGTTTAGTCACAGGAATCAATTCTTACAGGTCGAGTGTTAGTGGCTGTACAGGTGGTATTCAGTCTGTAGAGTGGGAGAGTGCACCTGACACTGTTGTAGAGATTAGACGTCGTTAAATCAAGCCATACGGACTCATTACCTTGAGTCAGTATGGTTCGAAAATTGGCTCATATGGCCTATTTTTGCAATGGCTTAATCAATACCGTCCCACCAAAATCTCCGGCGATGGCGGAAGCTGTTGCTGTTGGCAAAACTCAATAAAGCTTTTTAAGCCGGGGCCTTGGTATTTTTGCCGATGCACAATCAAAAAAAACGGTCTGACCAACGACCAAAACGGCGTGTCCAAAATCACCAACTGCTGATTTTCCAACATCGGTTCAATCGCCAAGCGCGAAATACAACCGACCCCAATGCCACCCGCCACGATTTTGAGAATCGCCTCGTTATGACCCAGCGTTAGGCGAATCTTGGCATTCGGCAGATCATGTACCACCACCTTGTCAAACACCTCGCGCGTGCCTGAACCTTCCTCGCGCAAGATCCAGTCGACATGAATAAAATCGGCTGCCGTTAGCGCCCGTTGCAACTGTGCCAGCGGATGACTCGGCGCACAAAACACCGCCAGTTCATCATGCCGCCACGGAATCGCCTGTAACTGTGCCACATGACACGAGCCTTCAATCAAGCCCAAATCCAGTTGAAATTGGCTGACAGATTCGATGATCTGGCGGGTATTGCCAACCTGTAGTTTGAGTTGTGCTTCTGGTTGCTGTCCCAAAAACACCGCCATCAGATCCGGCATCAGATAATCACTGATGGTCAGCGTCGCACCCAGCCTTAGATCAATTGGCTGTCGCTCACCGCGTGCTGCCTGCTCAAAGGCATCACAACGCCCCAGAATCTCCAAGGCTTGCGGCAACAGATAGCGGCCGAGATCGTTCAATTGTAGGCGCTTGCCGAGTCGATCAAACAGCGGACTGTCCAGCGCATCTTCCAGATCGGCCAGCGCCATACTGGCCGCGCTTTGGGTCAGTTGTACCGATTCACTGGCGCGCGTGACCGTGCCTTCTTGTGCAACCGCGACAAATACCGCCAACTGACGCAGTGTCATCCGCATGTCGATCCCCTGTGACCCATCCAAAACCAGCAACATGCTACCATTAGCAGCGTGGGTTTAATCGGTCGAATGATGATGAGTGACGATAAATTTAGCCGTGAAACCGTGCTGTCGGTGCGGCGCTGGTGTGACACGCTGTTTAGTTTTACCTTGAGTCGTCCGGCGCATTTTCGCTTTACCGCAGGGCAGTTTGCGCGGATTGGTATCGATGTGACACAGGCAGACGGTACGGTGCAGCGGGTAGTGCGTGCCTATTCGGTGGTGTCGTCGCCGTTTGCCGAGCAGTTGGAGTTTTTTTCGATTGTCGTGCCGGATGGCGCGTTTACCTCGCGTTTGCAGCACTTACAGGTCGGTGACGCGATTTGGCTCGAAAAAATCCCGTATGGTTTTTTGACCTTAACGCGCTTTCAGCAGCCCGCGCCGCAGCACTTGTGGTTGCTCGCGACAGGTACGGGACTTGCGCCGTTTTTGTCGATGTTGCAGGACTTTGCACCGTGGCAACAGTATCAGCGGATTGTATTGGCGTATAGCGTGCGGACACAAGCTGAACTGGCCTATGTCGATGAAATTGCACAAATGGCAGCGGATTTTGGTGCGAATGACGGACAGTTTAGTTTTGTGCCAATCATTACTCGTGAAGCAGGCACGACGCTGAGTCAGCGTTTACCCGTGTTAATTGAAAATGGTCAGCTTGAACAGCAGGTTGGTATGCAGTTTTATGCTGAAAGCGATCATATTTTATTGTGTGGTAATCCGGCGATGGTCGAAGATACCCGTAATGCGCTTAAAGCGCGTGGACTCAGCATGAATCGACGCGGTGTGGGCAATATCGCAGTGGAAAATTATTGGTAAAAGTACTCAAGACCGGCTTGGTTTAGTTGCTGCTACACGCGAGAGAGTTCCTCCTTTTGCCAGTCGATAAATCAGCCACTCAGCAATCAGCAGATTGACCAGCCAACCGAGCCAAGCCTCAAGTTGGTAAATATGTCGCGGTGTGAGCCAGTCCCAGTACGGCGCAAGCTCATATAGTCCCAGTTTCCATGTGCGTAAACTGAGCGCAGCCAGCGTCAGCGCATAGCTGCGGATCATCCATGCCTGATGCGCCTGCCACTGCCGTTGTTGCGCCCGCCACAGCGCCAATATGGTACAGCCGACCCACGCAATACCGAGTAGCACAAAACACAACTGCGTCGGCCAACCGCCCGATGCATACAGTGCCAACACCAACCCTGTCGGTGCAGCCAGCCCCAACACACCGACCACATACAGATAGCCGAAGCGCCGATGCCAGTGTGGAGAGGTACGCCGCAACCACGGCCAAAACTGGGTAAAACCGGCCAGTAGCACGAGACAACTGGTCGCAACATGTAGTTGAAACGCCAGTCGCCACAAAGGCACTTGCACAACATCTTGTTTTAAGATTAAAAACCCCGTGTCATCCTGCCAAGGCCAATAAGACAAACTGATTTGCAGCATCAGCAGGGTCAGCCATGCCAGCAGCAACATCGCGACAATAGGGGGAGCTAGTTTAAATTTGGATAACATGAATTGAACCACGCTCGACTCGCATTGCTGCGCAATTGCTTCTATGCTAGTTGCATCAATGAGTTTATTTGGACAAGGCAATGCCAAAAATGACGCATAACCACCGCACAATCAACCGTATTCGTTGGCATGGCTTGCTCAGTTTAGCGCTGTTCTGTGCACTGGGCAGTAGCGCCGTGTTGGCCGCCGACCCACACAGCGCGTTTAAAGCCAACCAACAGCGTCAGCAGAGCCCAGCCCAGCGTAACGACTTCAATCGCTATATTCAATCGTGGACGGGGCTGTTTGGTGACCGAAAAATCGGTTTTTTTATTGAGTCGTTAGATGCGACGCAGATTCGTGGCTATAGCATGTTCGGGCAAAATCGCCGACCGTTTCAGGGTAGTGTACGGCAAAACAATGGTGTGTATCTGATCACGGCACGCGAGCCGATGAGCCAAGCTAGCGACGGCACGTTTGAACTGACATTGAATCCAGCCACGCCACGTCAGATTGAGGGCACATGGCACAGTCAAGATACACAGGTCGCGGCCAAGCAGTTCAGCCTCACCCCACGCGCCTGTAGCGCCGCCAAAACCGCTGGTGACTATGAGGGTTCTGTGCGCCGCCTAACCGGTGATGAGCTACAAACCGATCCGTGGACACTAGCAATGATGCGCAACGAAATCTATGCACGGCATGGCTATGCCTTTGCAGATCGTGAGATTGCGGCGATGTTTGCTGAGAAGGACTGGTATATTCCGTGTTCCGCCAATGTCGAAAGCAAGCTAACACCACTGGAGCGTGACAACATCCGCCGTTTACGCAAGGCAGAAACCTATGCCAAAACCCGTGAATGGGGACGCTAAGTCTGCCGAATGCAAGCGCATGTCGAGCCTAGTGCATGCGCATATCCAGCAAGTTACGCAGATCTCGAATCGTGCTTTCGAGATCCCACGCCAACCATGCCGGTTCAAACACCGATGAATAGTGCGCCCGATGCTCTGGTCTGACTAACACGCGGATCGGACAATTTTCTTCGAGCATGCGCCATGGAAAAATCGGTGCTTCGGCATCCACCACAAATGACAGTTGTGACAGGTCGATCAGCATAGCCGATAAAAAATCTGGAAAACCAATAATCGAAAACTCATCGGTACGCCGCCGCATGTACTCCAGATCGTCCCATTTGGCTTCATGCTGGTATAACGGCGCAGAGAATGCGATAACCCCGATCAAATGCGCATCGCGTGTGGTGTGCAGCCATGTTTTATATCGTACTGTGCTTTCGAGTTCTAAGGTGACTGGCTCAATCGGATAAGGCATAACGGGTCATCAGCAGCATGAGCAGGGACAAAATTGTACGCGGATTAAACCGTATGGTCAAAACGGATGGATTAAGTTCGTTATCTTTCTGACGGTGGCAACATCTTTTCTTGATTTTTTTCAAAGCGGCTATAAAGTCTGGTGCTGCGCAGCGTATCCTTTCATCGGAACAGCACAGTTCAAAGCGTATGCTGTGGCTGTAGTTAAAAAATAGGGATTTTGATAAGAGGGTAATGTATGGCGTTGCTGTTAAAAAATCCCTTTAGAGTTCTGGGATTGCCTGTCACTGCTTCTGCTCGAGAGATTGCAAAGCGTGCTTCTGATCTCGAAACGTTTGCTGAAATGGGTAAGCACAAAACCTATCCGCAGGACTATTCCGTCTTGGGCGCGATTGATAGAAGCGTCCCTGCCGTCAAGGAAGCAGTTCGGTCGATTGAAAAAACACAAGATCGTCTTTTGCATAGTTTATTTTGGTTTAGGTATATTGATGCAGTCGATGCCACTGCGTTGGATAGCTTCATAGGGGGGAGTCTGGGGCAAGCAATTCAGTTGCTAGACAAAAAAATCTCTGCGTCATCTCAGCCCCGATACTCTTGGCTGCTCAACAGAAGCTCGCTGATATTGGCAAAACTCGCTATCGGCCATATTGAGCAGGAACAATTTGAGCAGTTATATTTTGATATTGGCGTGGTGTTATCGGATCATCGTGACGATCTGTTTCGGGAGCTATCAGGCGGTCAGGATGGCGCATTTGATCTGAAAAAATTCTTAGAAAAAGTGGTCGATGATCTCCTGTGTATCGCGCGTGAATATTACGATGAAGAGGAGGAGGATCAGCTCGCTTGGCTTGATTTATTTTCAGATTTTCCTAATGAATCAGTATATTATGCCAAGCTAAAAATCGTCAATCCAATCATACAGCAACTGCAAGATACGATTGAACACAGTGAGCAACGCAGAGCGCAAAAAGACTTGAGCGCATTACGTCGCTTCAATGACCTTAAAGAGGATGGGCAGTTGATTCACCAGTTACATGCCGTACTTGGCGATCATGATGTGAGCTTCGTCGCAATTGCTAACGCTTATGTGGATGAGATCTGTGACTGTTCTCTTCTGGCACATAATCATTTTGATGAGACCGCGTTGGCTGTACAGCTGATACAGTGGGGGCATCAATTGCCGTCCTACGGCAGCATCAAACAAAATCTAGTCGAAAAAAAGCAGCAGCTTGAGGAGATTCTGCGTGATCAGGCGGAGTTAGAGTCGTATGCGCCGATTTTTGAGGAATTGAAAAAACCCATGCACAACGTCAGCCAAGCATCGGATAAGCTGTTTCGGCTGCAAAGACAATTACAGATTATCAAAAACCAGCATGGTGCGAGTAGTCAATACACCGACATGTCATCAACTTGTGTCGGACATATCCTGAATTTTTTGATTGATGAAGTCAATCAAGCCCAAGACAACGTCGCAAAACGACAAGCGAACAGCGTGCAAGCATTTAAGCAATTGTTGGATACTGCGTTAAGGTTGATAAATCAGTTAAATGATTTTGATATGGATGGAGAGCGATTCATTCACCTGAAAAAAAATCACCAAGCGTTACTTGGCATGAAGCAGCAAGTGGATCAGGCTACGCAATCGAGCAATTCGTCCACCGGCGATTTTAAAATCTCAGGCTGGGTCTGGATTATCGGCATTGTGATTCTATTGGCAATGTGCAGCAACTAAAGGACATCAATAATGCGGAACAAAATCCTCATGTTACTCTGTGTGCTGCCCATCAGCAGCACTTGTCTGGCACTTACCGCAGAGCAACAGCAAGCAAAGCTGCAACAAACAGAACGGCAAGTGGTTCAGCTACAGCGTACTGTGAAAAAAGTCCAAGCTGGTATTGCAGACATGCAGCAGGACGCGCAGCAGCTCACGGAGCGCCAGCAGACGCAACAACAAGCGCAGCAACGGCAGTTGCAGGTGCTATCTGAGCAGATTGAAGCAATACTGGCACAACAGCAACAGCATTCGAGTCAGTTACAGTCACAGGCCACTCAGCAGGCGCAATTAGGCCAATCCTTACAACAGCTTGATCAGCAGACCGTGCAAACCAGTCAGACCACCCAAGCACTCGGTCAGACCCTACAACACCGCTCATGGTGGTATGCGATTGCCACTGGGTTGATCGCGCTGTTATTGATCATCGGGTATGTTTATCTGAATCGACGCGGTCAAGCCAGCACCCAGAGCTTGACTACTCAATTAGAACAGACGATCAGTCAGGTCAGGAATGCTGAGGAAAAAACTACCCAAGCCGATACTGCACTGGCTGACCGCTTGTTTGAGATTTTAACTCAGCTTAAAGTACAGCAGCAGAGCTTGAGCGCAGTACAGCCGACCGCAGTAGCGACGCCAGTAGCAGTATCTTTACCCGCCGTACCTGATCACCATCTGCCACTAAAACTGGCCGATGAAATCCATCGGATGCGCAAACGATTGGCCACGCTACCCGAGGAGACCAAAGGACTGACCCCGCTTAAAAAATCCCTAGAGCGGCTGGAAAACGAACTACTGGAGCAGGGCTATGAGATCGTTGATCATCTGGGCATGGCCTATACAGAAAATCTGTCAGTCAAGGCACGCTTTATTCCCAGCGATGATTTAGAGCCAGATCAGCAGTTGATCACTAAAGTGGTCAGCCCACAGGTCAATTATCAAGGCGTACTGATCCGTATGGCCGACATTGAAGTCAGTATTGGTTAATCATCAGGAGTAAGCACACATGCGACAAAAAATCGACTACGGTATCGACCTCGGCACCACCAATTCGGCAATTGCCAGAATGCAGGATGGTGAGGTGGTGATTATTAAAAGTACTATTGGGAGCATGGATACTACGCCATCTTGTGTATCATTTAATAAAAAACAAAGCTTGTTTGTCGGCATCAATGCCAAAGACGCAATTGCACGAGATGCTGAACTTGCGTTTAAGAGGCGGACACAACAACCCATTAACGGTTATCAGGAATTTAAGCGCACCATGGGGACGGATCATCGGTATCTGTCCAGCCATATGGATTGTCGCTATTCTTCGGAGCAACTGTCGGCGCAAGTGTTGACCAAGCTGCGCAGCTATATTTCTGATGAGGGTGAGGATGCCAAAGCAGTGGTGATCACTGTGCCTGCCATGTTTAAGCAAAACCAGATCGACGCGACCCAGCGCGCCGCCGAGCTGGCCGGTATTCAATACTGCGAGCTACTACAAGAGCCGATTGCCGCCTCGATTGCCTACGGGATTAAGGGTCACCTGAAAACAGGGCATTGGTTGGTGTTTGATTTTGGCGGCGGTACGTTTGACGCCGCGCTGATGCGACTGGATGACGGTATTATGCAGGTGGTCGATACTGATGGTGACAATCATCTGGGTGGTAAAAACATCGACACGGCGATTGTCGATCAGTTGCTAATTCCTGCATTGCAGCAGCAGTATCAATTAGACACTACGTTGAATCATGAGAAAACTAAATCTTTACTACAAGATGCTCTAAAACGCTATGCCGAACAGGCCAAAATTGAACTGTCTTCCGCGTTATTTTGTAAAGTGGATTTTCATGAAGGTTTTGGTGAAGATGATGATGGTGAAGAGATTGATCCTGACATTCAGATCTCGCTGGCGCAGTATGAGCAGGTCTGCGAGCCGATCTTCCAGCGGGCGATTGACATTTGTCAGGCAGTATTGGCGCGTAATGGCCTGACGGGTCAAGACCTTGATGCGTTGATTTTGGTCGGTGGGCCGACTTTTTCACAAACGCTACGCCGTATGCTGAAACAACAAGTCACCGCCCAAGTCGATACCAGTATTGATCCGATGACGGCAGTCGCCAAAGGCGCGGCACTGTTTGCCTCAACCAAGAGCATTCCGCTGGATTTGCAAAAGCGCGACCTGAGCAAAGCCCAACTGACGCTGAGATACCCTGAAACCACCGTTGAAACCCACGAAAATCTGGGGATTCGGATTGATCGAGAAAAGTCTAGTGCGGCACTACCCGCACAGTTGATGGTTGAGGTGATTCGTGCCGATCGGGGCTGGTCGAGTGGACGGTTGGCACTCGATGGTGATGCCGAAATTATTGAGATACTGCTCAATCAAGGTAAGTCGAATCAGTTTGATATTAAGCTGTTTGGCGCGGATGGCTCAGTTGTGGCCTGTGAACCCAGTTCGATTAGTATTATTCACGGCATGAAAATCGGTAATGCCACCTTACCGTATGGGATTTGCCTTGATATGTACAAGACCGAGCGCGAAAAGCGTGGCGTTTGGCAGCTTGATGGACTAGAGCGCAACAAAACGCTACCGGCCAAAGGCAAAGGGACATTTAAGACGTCGCGTGATATTCGTCCGCATCACGCTACAGATCGAATCGATATTCAGTTTTACGAGGTTGAGGATAGCAATGAAGGCTCACGACATATCCTCAATAATCCACTTGGAGGTATGACCCTAACAGGTGCACACGTTTCAGAGTTTTTACCTGAAGGCAGTGAGATTGAGTTGACGCTCAGTCTGGATAGCTCCAGACGGGCGAAGCTATCGGTCTATATCCCACTGTTAGACGAGACGATTGAGGCGACTTGGGAGAGTAGTTCACAGTCAGGCGAGAGTAGTGAGACGTTGCAACAGGCGGTCGAAGAGGCAGTCGAATTAGCCGAGACGCTATCGGCAAAGCAGCCTACTGAGGTCTTCCCACTGGCTCAGGAGCTTGAACGTCTACAAGGCTTGCTTGATAGCCGAGCTTCGGACTTTGATGCCAGAATGGAGGTTCATGAAGGTCTTAAAAAAGTGCTGATCAGCTTGGATAAGCTAGAAGACGCACTGCGTTGGCCAACCCTCGAAGCCGAGTTAGACGAAGAGTTGCAGCGCTTAGTCAGCCTACAGCAGGAGTACGGCGACGACATGTCAGATCAGAAGGTGACGGCATTTCAGCATCAAGTGATCTCAGTAAAGTTTTCGCAAAATGAAAAAGCCGCCAAGCAGGTCATTGATGAGATGCAAACGCTTAAATACAAATTTCTCCAGCAAGATATTGGTTTTTGGATCTATTTGCTGAATGAGCTTGAGGCTGACTTTCATCAGATTGCATGGAGCAGTCGATTGGAGGCCAAGCAGGTGCTGGCTGATGCAAAAGTCATGCTGGCCAATCGACCCTCCAAAGCACAAGCCGAAGGTGCAGTGCGTGCTTTGTGGTCGCTGATGCCTGATGATCAACAGGAAAAATCCAAGAAAAATGCAAACGTACTGAGAAGTTGATAGATCATCGTAAAGCGGCTCTTCTTCAGTTGAGCCGCTGACTCGCAGCAGCATGAGCAGGGACAAAATTGTACGCGTATTGCACAATTCGGTCAAAACTAAAAATACCGTTACATAACCTGCCTGAAACGATTATCGCATAGCGGCGGCGAATCATGCAGACTGACGTCGCAAACGAGTTGTACAAGTCATCTGTTCACTCGTAAATCAGAACCGCTGACCTGCTACAACCTGTTGGACTCAACTTGTTTTTTGCCACTGGTCAAAGGAAAATGTGCATGAAAACTTCAATTTTTTCGACTGCTATGGTCGCAGGTCTAATGACACTGGCCGCACCGGCATGGGCGGATCGCACCTGTAGTGGCAGTATCGGTGCAGAAACCATCAGTGACAATCTGGTTGTCCCTGCCAATAGCACTTGCCGCCTGAATGGCACACAGATCGACGGTAATCTTGAGATCAAGACCGGCGCCAAACTGACCGCCAAGCAAATCAAGCTGAACGGCAATCTGGAGTCGGATGATGGTTTTGGGGCAGCCGATGTGCACGATAGCCAAATCAGCGGTAACGTCGATCTTGATGATGGTGGTACCGTCAGCCTAACCAGTAACCGAATCAGCGGTAACATCGACCTCGATGACAATCGCGCCGCTGCGCTGATCCGTAGCAATCAAGTCTCCGGTAATATCGAAGTCGAAAACTACCGTGCCAACAGCCGGATTGAGCGCAATCAGGTGAATGGCAATCTGAAATGTGAAGACAATCGCCCAGCACCAACCGGTGGCAATAATCAAGTCAACGGCAATAAAGAACAGCAGTGTCAGTCGCTGTAATACCAATCCAGCGAAATAAGCTGATATACCTAAATCCCCCTTGCGCATGAGGAATGTATTCCGTAAAACCGCTCACCCGTTTGATAAAGGGGAATTTCCCTCCTTTTCAAAGGATGAGCCGTATACGGCGCAAGGGGAGGGTTAAGTTAATTTTTTACTTGAGCAATCCTTACTGATCTCGTTACATTGACCACACTAAGATTGAGTTTTGTGTGTTGCCCCATGCCAGACCCACAGCGTTATATTGCCCACTATGCCGAACCGTTGCGCCAGCAGGTTACCACGTTGATTGCAGATGGTCGTTTGTCGGCGCATCTGGCACAGCGTTATCCGGAGCTGCACAGCATTCAGAACAATCCGCAGCTATACGATTATGTCAAAACAATCAAACAGCACTATATGAAACAGGTCAAAATGCCGGAAAAAGTCTGCTTTGATGGTCAGTTGGCACGTATTGAACAGGCGCTGGGTATCAATCGGCTGACCACCCGTCAGCATGGCGGCCAACTCAAAACCAAAGCCGAAATCCGTATTGCCAGTCTGTTCCAGCACGCCCCAGAGCCATTTTTAAACATGATTGTGGTACATGAACTGGCGCACCTCAAACAGCGCGAGCATGACAAAGCCTTCTACCAACTGTGCCAGCACATGCTGCCCAATTACCATCAGCTTGAGTTCGACACACGTCTCTGGCTGATGGCGCGTGAGTTGACCGAGCTTGAACTGACTGAGCAAGGACACCTAGTATGAAAAATGCGCTGATTATCGTGTTGATCGTGCTGTGTTCAATCTGGTTGTTGTGGATTAAGCTCAACACGGCCAGCCCAACCGACAGCAAAAAAACACCGGTCGCCGCCAGCAGTAGCAGCAATAACGACAGCCAACCAAAAACCGAACGAGAAGCCTATCAAGCACTGAGTGGCCTGATTCGCGTGTTTGAAAGTGACTTGGTGCTGGACAATTTGACCCCAATCACCGCCGCACTAGACAAAGAATTGCCACAGCTCAGTCCAGCAGATCGTTACCGCATCTATGCGCAATTGGAGCAGGCGATCAATGCGTATATCGGTCAACTCAATACCGAGCAAGCCGAAATCATCGAGCGTTATGCGGCGTTACAGGGACAGCTTTGGCAACAACTTGATACAGCAGACACTTTGGCAGTTGATCCTATTGCAAGCGAAGTTGACCAGCCGCTGCGTAACCCTGACCCTGAAACCGAAGTTGCGGCGGTGGATACACCCGCTGAACCCTTGCCACAACCGGCGTTGAGTCCGCAACTCGCCCAACAAAAATTTGATCAGCAGTGGCCGCAATTTCTCAAGCAAGGCCTGAGTAGCAAGCAACAGCAAACACTGGAGGCGTTGGCCAAACAACAGATCCAAGTGCTGTATGTGGGGGAAGGAATGTATGAGTTCTGGCTCAATCCGAAGTATTGGGTTGAGCATGTTGCGCCGCATTTAGCCAAGTCTGATCAAGTGTATTTCAAGCAAGTGGCTGAACAGGAGCAGCAGCCCTATGCGTACGATGCGGGCTTGGTGATCAGTTGGTTGCAACTTGGTGCGCGGGCGCAGGTCTGGGCGCAATATGCGCAGGATTATCCGGATGCTCACTTTGCTGAATTGGCGCAGGCCAAGCGTGACAATTATCTGAGCACCTTGTTAATGGGTATGGACAATACACCGACACACGAGCAGGGTGTTTTGTTGCCAGAGGTGAAAGCCGCCTATGCGCAATTAACGCAGCAATATCCGAATAGTCTGCTTAGTAGAACCTTGAGTTTGTTTGAGCAACAATTGGCTGAACAGCCAGAAGATGTGCCAGCGGCAGCACGTCGCGCCATCGCCTTGGCAAAAGATCAAATCAGTCGTTAAACCCTGCGCGGTAATCTGTTAGGCTCAGGTGATTGTTCATATTTTCGAGGGGTTGAAATGTCGTTACATGCGCAGTTTGTTCCGGTGGTGATTCATCATTTGCAAGGTCTGAATCTGATTTTAGAAAAGGCCGAGCAGTATTGCGACGCCCGCAAGATCAATCCAAAAATCATGCTGGAGATGCGTTTATTTCCAGATATGTTTCCGCTGGTGAAGCAAGTGCAAATCGCCACCGATATGGTGAAAGCAGCCGGTGCGCGGCTGGCGGCGGTGGATATTCCGAGTTATGCCGATGATGAGGTGGATTTTGCGCAGTTACGCGAGCGAGTGACGCGGGTGATTGGGTTTTTGCAGGGGTTATCTGCGGAGCAGTTTGTGGGGGCGGAGAGTCGGGAGATTGCGTTTAGTGCTGGGGGGCGGCCAATGCAGTTTACTGGTGCGGCGTATGTGCAGTATTGGGTGTTGCCGAATTTTTATTTTCACAAGACCACCGCGTATAACTTGTTGCGTAGCAATGGCGTGGAGTTGGGCAAGCGGGATTTTTTGGGATAAAAATTCAATGAGTCAATGGGGTCATGAGTGGCTGGATTCTGTCATGTTTGACGATGAATCTGTTTGAGAAAAAAGGGCGACCAATGCCGCCCTTAGTTTTATTTTTTAAATGGATTCATGTTGTTGCCGAGAAAATACTGCAATTTAATAGGTAATGGACGCATGCTGCTGGCCACCACTTTATTCACCAGCCCCGTCACGCACACCGGCTGTCCTCGCATCACCGCACGCCAGCCCTCTGCAACCACTTCGTCAGCCTCTTGCCACAAGATACTGGGCAATTTGTTGGCTGCATCGCGTGTACCCATCTGATCGTGAAACTCGCTATGGGTAAAACCCGGGCAAACAGCAGTCACGTGAATGCCTTGTGGTTTGAGTTCCATATCCAACGCTTGCGACATATTCAGCACATAGCTTTTGACACCGGTATAAATCAAGCTTTCGGCAGGCGGTGAAAACGCCGCAAGTGATGACAGATTGATAATCCGCCCCCAGCCTTGCGCACGCATGTGTGGCAACACCAAATGACACAATTGCGTCACAGCGGTGATCATTACTTGAATTTCACCAGCCAGCTCCGACCAAGGCGTACTGGCAAACGCACCTTTGCCCGCCAAGCCTGCATTATTGATCAGCACATCAATCTGCATCTGCTGCGATTGGGCAAAATCCATAATCGCTTGCGGCGCGGCAGGATCGTTGAGATCAGCGGCAAATACAGTACAAGGCACGTGATATGCCTGTTGTAATTCAGTGGCTAAGGCTTGCAGTTTTTCGGCACGACGAGCAACCAGCAATAAGCCGTAGCCTTCTTTAGCCAAGTGACGGGCAAAGGCTGCCCCAATGCCTGCGGATGCGCCAGTGATGAGTGCGGTACGTTGAGTAGACATCATTAAACCTGTGGTTGGACGAGAAGTGGTAGACCAGCGGGTAACTCACGCGCACTGATCACAAATCCTTGACTGCGTTTGCCGATATCTTGACGGTATGGGGTATCGGTTTTTTCGAGTAAAAACGGCCACGCAATCTGCCGTTGCCCGCGTGTAAAGCCGTAGGTGCCCATACCCAAATATAGATCTGGTGCGACTTGACGCACTTCATCCACCATATGGATCAGACCGCATATCGAATGAAAATAACGATAAATCAGGGTATAAGCAGGTCTGCCGTCATAGCGTGACGCGGCGATAGTGGTGAGCATCGGATAACGCTGTACCACCTCGCCACTCTGCCAAAACGTGTTGTAACCACGCCCATAGTGCGCATTGACAGGGCGAAACGCTTTGCACAACCAAGTTTGAATGGGGTTGTCTAAAAATAGTTTGCCCACTTGACCTGCGATGCCGTAGGGCTGTGCCAACATTTCAGCACGGTATTCGCCATCCATATCAGCGAGCTGTGGTGCGTCTAAGCGGTTAAACAGGGCTTGTAGTTCGTCTGTTGAAAGACAGCGTAATTGTTCAATCTGAGTGAGTTGTGTCATGGCGGGTAACTGATCTGAACCGTTCACTGGTATTTTTAGCATTTTCTTGAATCTCATTCAAGAGAAGTTTTTATGGTCATTGGTTGTTTTAAATTTAGCTTATTCATCAACCAGATGGTGTGCTTTTGAAGGCTATTTTGTAGATCGCCGATTCGGCTTTGCAGTGTAAGTAATCTGTTCGGTCAGGTAGTTTTTAATATACTGAGGTGGTTGGGATGTCGTTGCATGTACAGCAATGGCGTGGAGTTGGGGAAGCGGGATTTTTGGATGAATTTAACGATCAAATTATAAAGCCCATCAGTTTTTTTATTGAATACTGTATAGCCGCGCCTGATACACGGCTATACAAATGACAGATTATCTCCCTTGGTACAACAACGAGCCGTTCAGTTGGAGAGTGTCGTGAAACTGAGTATTGGCTGATGTTTGAGATAAGACAGTGTTATTAAAGCGGACACCAAGTCCGTCGGCAGTGATTTGTACACCTTTACACTCGAGTTTTTGACATCTGAACTCTACAAAATCACTAGAGCTGCTGTAGTCTATGAAGAGCTGTTCAAACACAACCGATTCAACTTGGCCATCTCTAAGTTTTACTGTCAGTCCTCTTTGATCCTCAAGAATAACGTCATGATGATTCACAAATGTGAGCTGGACATAATTTTGTGTTGTGATTGAAGGCGTTGACTCGGTTTTTCGGATTGGGGAAATGCTGAGGGCTTGGTTGGGTTTGCGTATGGTTACAAAGCCAGTAATAGTTTTTTTCTGTTTCCCTCCATCAAAAAAAGATGAATAAACAGCCTGATCAAAATTTAGGCGTATAGTCGCTCCGAAATCCTGTCCAGAAATACGACTGCCATTATCAACAGTCGAATATTCAGAATTTACATCAGTCAAAACAGACTGTGTTGGCCTGTCTGGCAGCATAGAAACCACAAGATTTTGATTATTGCCTAGGTCAAGCTCAAACGCTTCACCCTTCGGGAATTGGCTAAAAGGACGAATAACTATTTGTGCCTGATTCGTATATATTGCAGCAAGCAAATCAACCTTTTCGCCATTCACAAAAAGGTTGTCCTGTGTGGCTTTTGGTGCTGAAAAAACATTCCTAGGCGGTAGCGATAGCGTGCCAGTGAGTGTGCCATTGAGAGCTAAAAGGTTTTTATCACGGTAGCTTTCCAAGCGAACTTTATCGAATCGAAAAGTTGCTTGCCCTGTTTTAGTATTGATATCGAAGCTAACATTTTTACAGAAAGAAGATATAGGCTCAGAAGGAGGCAGATAGCAACGATACTCTGTGTTATCCAAGCCAGCTTTTTTCAGGTGTAAATTGATGATAGGCTGACTGTTGGAGCTTGTAGAGTTGAGGTCAACAGTCAGCTTCATTTCACCACGTTCATCGAGCCAAAAGACCATTGATCGGTCTGCGTACAGACCTGTGATAAACCCTGAGTCGCCCAAGAAAGGTTGCTGACTGTGTAAGGTGGTGATGGATTGGAACGCTGGAAAATCCACGTATCCAACCGTCTTGCGTGGTTGAATGGTCACAGGTGTTGAGCCATCGCCGTAGTCTAATGTCAGATTGCCTGATAGCTCTGAGCGTGGAGTTGGTGCTGGCGTTGTTTGATTGGATGAGGTATTTGTTGTGGGGCTAGAATCGCCGCCACCACCGCAGGCAGTGAGAAGTAGCGCGGCGAAAAGCGTGGGTATTGTTGCTTTAATTTGCATATGATTTCTCCTTAAACGCGTGGTTTCTGTCATTCATTAAAAGTAGTAAAAAAAGGGCAGCTTTCGCCGCCCTTTCAGATCACAACGCCGCAATCTGCGCCATTTGCCCTTTGACCCGCCCGAGCTGACTGTCCAGTTCCGCCAGCTTTACCCGTTCCGCCTCAACTACTGCGGCCGGTGCTTTAGCGACAAAGCCCGCGTTGGACAGCTTGCCATCGAGTTGATCAAACTGCTTTTGCAGCTTATCCAATTCTTTTTGCAAGCGGAGTTGTTCGGCCTTCGGATCAATCAGACCCTTCATCGGCACAAACACACTGAGCTGACCGATCACGCTACTTGATGACAACGGCGCTTCGACGCCATCGGCCAAAATCTCAAGACTTTCGACCTTCGCCAATGCCTTAAACAACGGCTCAATCCGCGCCAACTGCGCCCGCTCAGTGTCGCTGATGTTTTGCAACAACACTGGCAACAAGCGTGCATTGCCCAGACTCATCTCGCCGCGAATATTCCGAATCGCGCCGATTAAATCCTGCAACCAGTGCATATCGGCTTCGGCTTGTGGATTGAGTTTGGCGGCGTCAGGCTGTGGGTATGCCGCCAGCATGATCGAATCATGGGTTTTGCGACCGATCATCGGCGCAAGGGTTTGCCACAGTTCTTCGGTCAAAAACGGCATCAACGGATGCATCAAGCGCAAGCTGGTTTCCAACGTCGCCAGCAACACACGACGCACTTCGGCCTTGCGCTCGCTACTTGCATCGCCGTTTAAGACTGGTTTGGCCAGTTCGACATACCAGTCACAATATTCTGTCCACACAAAGTCATACATGGCTTGCGCGGCGATATCCAAGCGATAATCCGCAAACGCTTGCTGCACAGCGGCTTCACAGCGTTGCAAGCGGCTGACGATCCAGTGTTCTGGCAATTCCCACAGATCAGGGCAGGCAGTCTGGCCGATGCTCTGGCCTTCGACATTGATCAGCACAAAGCGCGTCGCGTTCCAGATCTTATTGCAGAAGTTGCGGTAGCCTTCGACCCGCTTCATGTCAAATTTGATATCGCGGCCAGTATTGGCCAGCGCACAGAAGGTAAAGCGCATCGCGTCGGTGCCATAGGCGTTGATGCCGTCTGGAAACTCTTTGCGGGTGGCTTTCTCGATCTTGGCGGCGTCTTTGGGGTTCATCAGCCCCGTGGTGCGCTTGCCGACCAAGGTTTCGAGATCGACACCGTCAATAATATCAATCGGATCCAGCACGTTGCCTTTGGATTTTGACATCTTTTGGCCTTCACCATCGCGCACCAGACCATGCACATACACGGTCTTAAACGGCACTTGCGGCGTGCCGTCGTCGTTTTTGATGAAGTGCATGGTCATCATGATCATGCGGGCGACCCAGAAGAAAATAATGTCAAAACCAGTCACCAGCACATCGGTACTGTGGAAGGTTTTTAGGAAATAATTTTCGGCATCTTTGGCGGCATCACCCGTCCAGTCCAGCGTGGAGAATGTCCACAGCGCGGAGCTAAACCATGTATCGAGTACGTCTTCGTCTTGGCGCAGGAAGGTTTCGGCAGCGAGGTGATGCTTGGCGCGGACTTCGGCTTCATCGCGGCCGACGTAGATGTTGCCTTGCTCGTCGTACCATGCCGGAATCCGATGTCCCCACCACAGTTGACGGCTGATGCACCAGTCTTGGATGTTGTTCATCCATGCCATGTACATGTTGGTGTATTGTTCTGGCACGAATTTAATCTGACCGTCTTTAACCGCTTGGATCGCAGGTTCGGCCAGTGGAGCGATTTTGACATACCACTGATCGGTCAGCAGCGGTTCGACGATCACGCCCGAACGGTCGCCGCGTGGCGCTTTGAGGGTATACGGTTCGATTTTTTCCAGCCAGCCTTCCGCTTCAGCTTCGGCGACCAGTTTTTTACGCGCGGCAAAACGATCTAAGCCGACATAATCTTCCGGTGCGATCAGGGTTTTGCTGACCGGTTCGCCTGCTTTGGCCATGTAGTCAAATTCGCCCAGAATCGCTGCGTCTTTGTTCAAGATATTGATCAATGGCAGGCTGTGACGCTTGCCCAGTTCAAAGTCATTAAAATCATGCGCAGGGGTGATTTTGACGCAGCCTGTGCCAAAGTCTTTTTCGACATAATCATCGGCGACAATCGGCACTAGACGGTCAGTAATCGGCAGGCGCACATAGTGACCGATCAAGTGCTTGTAGCGTTCATCGTCAGGATGTACCGCGACCGCGCTATCACCGAGTAAAGTTTCGGGACGGGTAGTGGCGACGACGAGGTGGTTTTGTGCAGGGCTGTCTTCGGTGGCGTGGGTGCTGATGCCGTCTTCTGCGAAGGCATAGCGAAAATGCCACAGCGAACCCTGCTCCTCGACCGATTCGACTTCGAGGTCAGATAGGGCGGTGTGCAGCTTTGGATCCCAGTTGACGAGGCGTTTACCACGATAAATCAAACCGTCTTGATGCAGCCGGACAAACACTTCTTTGACCGCGTTGGACAGGCCGTCATCCATCGTGAAGCGTTCGCGTGACCAATCGACAGACGAGCCTAAGCGACGGATTTGGCTAGTGATTGTGCCGCCGGATTGGGCTTTCCATTCCCAGATTTTTTCAAGGAATTTTTCACGGCCTAAGTCGTGGCGGCTGATGCCTTGTGCGCCGAGTTGCCGTTCGACCACCATTTGGGTGGCAATCCCTGCGTGGTCTGTACCCGGTTGCCACAGGGTGTTATGGCCTTGCATGCGATGGTGGCGGGTCAGCGCGTCCATGATGGCGTTGTTAAAACCGTGTCCCATGTGCAGGCTGCCGGTGACGTTGGGCGGCGGTAGCATGATGGTAAACGGAGTGCCCTGACCGGATGGCTTAAAGTAGCCTTTTTGCTCCCAGCACTGATACCAATTGGCTTCGAGTGTGGTCGGATCGTAAGTGGTGGATAGGCTGGTGGAATCGGGGTTTGGAGTGTTGGCTTCGCTGCTCATGACCGCTACAAAAATGGCAAAAAATTAGCGGATAGTGTAGCGGATTTTGGGTCGGGATTGGGCAGTGCTGTTGCTTTTTATGCATGCTAGGCGTTACTATGAACGTATGGCGTTAATAGTGATTGATCGTGATTCAGAGTTTTGCAGATAAATCGACGGCGGCACTGTTTACGGGGCTACATGTCCGGCGCTTACCGCCGGACATTCAGCTGCGGGGAAGAACCAAACTGTTGGCCTTACATGCAGCGGTCAGTTTGGAGGATTTGCGCAGCCCACCGAGTAACCACTTAGAGCAATTGATTGGTAGTCGGGCAGGCCAGCACAGTATTCGGATTAATCAGCAGTGGCGGATTTGTTTTGTGTGGCGAGAGGGTCATGCAGAGCAAGTTGAAATCGTCGATTACCACTAGGAGAAATACAGCATGATTGATATGCATGAGCTCGCCCATTTGGACTTTAGTGATGTGGCTGATTTAGATGCTCCCTGTATTGCACATGTGCATGTCGGGCAGTATTTGGAGCAGGAGTTTTTGCTGCCACTTGGGATTACCAAGTATCGGCTGGCCAAAGAAACCGGCATTCCCGCCTCACGGATTGGCGA
The DNA here is from genome assembly GCA_049301135.1 of Moraxellaceae bacterium. GTDB lineage: Bacteria > Pseudomonadota > Gammaproteobacteria > Pseudomonadales > Moraxellaceae > JAYXXU01. The sequence continues at coordinate 20,056 of JBAQKP010000288.1, forward strand.
AATCGTAGCAGGTCGGCGTGGCATCACTGCGGATACGGCGTTGCGGTTGGCGCGTTACTTTGCCACGACCGCACAGTTCTGGACAAATTTACAGGCATCCTATGCGCTAGAAACCACCGAACAACAGATTGCGGATGAATTGGCGCACATTAAGCCGTGTGTGGTATTGGCTATTGTCTAAAACGGATAGTCGAAGTAAATCCGTTTTGAGTGGTTCTGAACTAGCGCAACTTGATCAGATGTGTTTTTTCCTGTCTTACACCACATTGCAAAATGTTCACAGTTATTTGAAATCAGATTGTATTCATTTTTCCCGAGTTGGCTCAAAGCTCTCTTTTTGGTCTCCTGCCCATTAAAAACGTCCGCATCTTTATCAAACTTTAACATGTAGAACCGGTCAGAATCTTCCATAAAAAAATCCATATCAGTTTTAATAATCGTATTGGACGAAAGGTTATCACCTTCATCTGAAGAGTAGTGAACCACCCTGTTATTTCCAATGTAAACCCCATAGTGCTTATAAAGCCCACGTGCAATTCCTATTACACTTCCAACTGGTGGTTTGGTTATCTGTCGTGCTGGCACTTTTTTTTTGCGCCCAAGAAGCTCTTCTTCGAAGATATCTCCCATGTCCTTTTTTAGAACTTCCCAGTCAGTCTTTATTTCGTCAGCAAGATTGTTTAGTTCGCTAAGCCAGCCCATATTGCACCTCCATTTGCTCAAAATTGGACTGTAACTTACAACTATTTATTCAGTCAATCTACTCGGGGTGGCCAAGGCCGTTCCAATTTTTCCGCAAAAATCATCGTGCCATAGGCCAAAACATCGACCGAGCCTTTGTCCGTGCCGACCTCTGGCGTTTCGATGCGCAGCCCCAAAATCTCTACTGCACCCGCTGCTGCTGCCTGTTTTTTTAGGCGTACCACCGCTTCACGTCGCGCCCGATCCAGCAGGGTTTCATAGACCGTGATGCGTCCACCAAAAAAATTGCGCACACTGGCCAGCACCCATTTAAAATAATCCTGCGCAATCACCACGCTGGCGACGACTAACTTGCCATGCGTATCGCGGGTTTCAAACCTTCGATTGTCGATGCGAATATGCGCAAACGCCGCCTCATCAAGCGTGAGTTGGGCCCAATGTTTGCGTTCGGTATGACGGCCAAAACCCCAGCCGACCACAAACAACATC
>JBAQKP010000289.1:0-2587 GCA_049301135.1 Moraxellaceae bacterium
GCCTTCTCGCTGCCGTGCGCGATAGGTCGCCAAAAAATACGCAAAACCAAACGCCAACAGGTACATGACACCGTACCAATGCACTTGAATGGGCCCGAGTGACAAAGCCACGGGATCGATATTGGGGTAGGTCAGCATAGGGGAGTTCCGTTTGGGTTTTGGTGGTTTGCCGTTGTCAATATTAAAGCAGAGTCAAGGCAGGTTTAAGGCAAACTCAAGGATTGCTGCTGCGTCACAATTGCGGCATTCTAGCCGATCTTGGGTGATTTGAGCGTATTGTGCATGTGTATCATTTCGCTGGCGTGGCAGCTTATTCCTGATCAGCCGTTGCTGTTGCTGGCCAATCGCGATGAGTTTTATGCGCGTCCGACGACACCGTTGCAGCGCTGGGCAGAGCAACCGATCCTCGCCGGTCGTGATCAGCAATCCGGCGGGACGTGGCTCGGTATGACGCCGTCGGGACGTTGGGCGGCGTTGACCAACTTTCGCCAAGTCCCCAGCCACAAGCCCGCAGCCGATGTACTGCGTTCGCGTGGGCTATTGGTCAGTGAGTATCTGGCATCTGTGTTGTCACCGCTTGAGTTTGCACGGCAGATTGAGCTGTTGCGTTATGAGGGTTTTAGCCTGTTATTGGGCACACGCGAGCAGGCGGTGGTGGTCAGTAATCGGGGCATTGCACCGACCGTGTTGGCGGCAGGGCTGTATGTGTTGTCCAACGCGTTGATTGATGAGCCTTGGCCAAAGGTAGAGCGCTTGCGCCAGCGAGTGACGCAAGAGGTGTTGCCCTTATTCCGAAGCGAGTCGCGCACTGAGTTGTCAGCGGGTCAGGATTGGCAGGCAGCGGCGTTTGAGGTTTTGGCAGATACTCGCAGTGCTGAAGATGTCCAGCTGCCGCAGACGGGTATTGGGCTGGAAATGGAGCGGCTACTGTCATCGGTATTTATTGCCTCGCCGATTTATGGCACGCGCTGTTCGACGGTGTTGGCGTTTGATGATCAAGGTTATATGTTGTCCGAGCAGACCCATGCGACTGGTACGGGGCGGGTGAATGAGGTTGGAAGCTGGTGAGCGGTTAGGCTTTTAGCAACTCCTGCAATAGTGCCTGCATTGCCAAACCACGATGACTGATTTGGTTTTTTTCGGTTTTATCCAATTCGGCGCTGCTTTTACCCAGTGCCGGTAACCAAAACAACGGATCATAGCCAAAACCCGCCGATCCTCGTGGCGCGTCTAAGATTTCACCCTGCCAAATGCCCTGACAAATAATCGGCAGCGGATCATCGGCATGGCGTACCAGCGCCAGCACACAGACAAACATCCCCGCAATCGGCTGCTCGCTTCGATGTGGTTGTCGATGCGGTTTGAGCGCGTCTAACACAGCCTGATTGTTGCGTGCGTCATTGCCATGCTCGCCACCAAATCGCGCCGAATAAATCCCCGGTGCGCCGTTCAGCACTGGCACGCACAAGCCAGAATCATCAGCAAGCGCAGGTAAGCCAGACAATCGCGCTGCATGTCGTGCTTTGATCAAGGCATTTTCGACAAAGCTTAAGCCATCTTCAATCGCATCATCAATCTGAAACTCACGTTGCGGCAACACCTGTACCGGCCAGTCCAGCCCACTAAACATCTGCTGAAGTTCGTTTAGCTTGCCTTGGTTGTTACTGGCCAGCACCAGCTTGTGCTGTGGAAATACAATCGAAAGCATCTGGTTTAACACTCAATACACCAAAAAACAAAGCCCCCTTGAGAAAGGGGGTTGGGATTTCTATCGACTGATTTTGATGGACTCGGATCAGTCACGCACTGGACTGGCAAACCAATCATCGGCACGTTGGGTTGCACTGGTTTGATCTTGGCTCGACAGGTTAACGGCAAGCTGGCGAATCTTGGTTTGTGCCAGTGATTTGACCTGCTGATCAAGCATGCCGTCGCGGGTTGACACGTTGTACCACTTATACGCATCGGACAGATTTTGTTCACGCTCTTCAAGCAACGCCAGATTATAGCTGGCACGGTTATCGCCTTGCTTGGCAGCGCGTTGTAGCCAGAGTTTAGCTTTGGCTAAGTCACGATTCACGCCGCGGCCTTGCGCATACATCTGGCCGACGTTGAGTTGTGCGGGTGCAGCGCCTTTTTCGGCAGCTTGCAGATACCATGTAAAGGCTTGATTGATATCTTGTGGCACGCCTTGACCGGCTTTATAGCGATTGGCTAAAAAGAACTGGGCATGCACATCACCGGCTTGTGCGGCGGCTTGCAAAGTGGGCAGTGGCATAGCCGCATAAGGTGACGCGTGCACGACTGAGTTTGCCTGCAAAACCCAACTGGCGACAGATAAAATAACAGCAGAAATCAGCGGTTTCATAGGCGACTCACTCGATAAATTGCAACTTCACCAAACAAGTTTGGCATGTGCTTCATTAACAGGTTGCCTTGCTGGTCATCGTTGACGGCAAGACGATTAATAATTCGGATTTGATGCGCATGACACAGCGCCTCAAAATCTCGAAAGGTACACAGATGAATATTCGGCGTATCATACCACATGTAGGGCAGGGCTTCCGATACCGGCATCATGCCACGC
>JBAQKP010000290.1:0-17308 GCA_049301135.1 Moraxellaceae bacterium
CTTGCAGCAGCGACTGAATGCACCGTGTTTGGGCGTATTACCCTATGTGCCGCATCAGACGGTACAGGATCGGGCTGCATTATTGCGCTGGCCGCAAGAGTTGGCAGTAGGGCAGTGAACGCGATCAGTACGGCGCTGGCATGGCTGTGTCCATGTGCGCCGCAAATCCGATATCAGGCTGGTTTTCGCGGTTGTCAATCCCGCATCTTTTGACAGTATATTTTGTCAACGTGGCAAAGCACGCATCGATCTGGCACTATTTTTTGTTAGCATGTTCGACATGATGTGAACAGGTCACCCCATGATCAACCTTAAGCCGTCACGCAATTTTTTGGAAGACCTGCGTGATAACGAAATCGCCGCACTTTGGATGCTGGTTGGCTCGCGCCGCACGTTTCGCTATGTGACTCCGACCGCATTACAGTTTGTGTTGTTGGCGATTTTTGCTGCCTTAGCGAATACCTTGTTCAGTTGGTTGACCGCGGGCGGACAGGGGGCATTTAATTTACAGGGCTTGATCAGTTATTTGCTGTGGCCATTTATCGCATTGATTACGGGTATTTTTTTAGCGCAGCGGCAGGGACTGGGTCGCTTGATCTTGGTGCCTGCGGTGCTATGGTTGGCCGGTGATGTCAATATCGTGCTGATCCAGACCGTCTTACAGTTTTTGGGGCAGACGGGTCGCTTGCCGGAGTGGAGCTACGGCATGATGGGCTCGCTGTTTGCGCTGCTGTTTATTTGGCAGACGTTGGCGGTGATGTGGATTTTTGCGCGTGAATTACAGTGGCCGTGGTGGGAGCGCGGGCTGATTTTTGCCGGTACGGTGATGATTTTGGCGGTATGGCAAAGCGCGATGGACACGCAGCCGATTTGGAAGGTGACTGAGCAAAGCCCCCGTCTGTCCGAGACGGCATTGTATAGCCAGTCCAGATTACTCGACGAAAAGCTCAGTCAGATGCAGCAAGGTGTGATTGGCCAAACCAACTGGTACTTTATGGCGGTTGGTGGGGCGGGTTATCAGGATGTGTTTCGCTACGAGGTGGAGCAGACGCAGCGCCAGTTTGATACCCGCTTTGGCACGCTGGGTCGATCAATCGGATTGTTTAACCATCCAAACACGCAAGACAGCGCGCCGATGGCGACCAAGACCAGTATTGAGCGCAGTCTGGCGCGCATCGGCCAACAGATGAATCCCGATGAGGATGTATTATTTTTATTCATGACCTCGCATGGTTTGCCTAATGTGTTTGAGTTATCAAATGAGCCGATTCAGATGGATTCGATTGATCCCCAGTGGCTACGTCAGTCGCTGGATCGGGCGGGCATTCGCTGGCGCGTATTGGTGGTGTCGGCCTGTTATTCGGGCAGTTTTATTGAGGCATTACAGTCACCCGATACCGTGGTGATTACTGCTTCAGCCGCTGATAAAACCTCGTTTGGCTGTAGTAATCAGCCCGAATTTACTTATTTTGGTCGGGCATTTTTTGCCGAAGCGATGCGCAATGAAAGCTCGATTGCAGCGGCATTTGCGGCGGCAACTGCTCGGATCAAACAGCTTGAACGTGAAGGCGGCTATGAGTCATCTGAGCCACAAATGGTCATCGGTCGGCAGATAGGTTTGTTGTTGCCGAATTTTGAAACACAGCTTTTCCCCCCGCCCGTGGCTGCGATCCCCGTCACTCAGACCCGTGTGATCGACAGTCCGCAAACTTTACTGCAAGGAGTTCAACCATGAGTACAATTTTAAAAACCCGTGCGGCAATTGCGTGGCAAGCGGGCAAACCGTTGACCATCCACGAAGTCGATTTGGCTGCGCCGCGTGCCGGTGAAGTGCTGGTCGAGATTAAAGCGACTGGCATTTGTCATACCGATTATTACACCTTATCGGGGGCTGATCCTGAGGGACGTTTTCCGGCGATTTTAGGCCATGAAGGGGCGGGTGTGGTGCTTGAGGTCGGTGAGGGTGTCAAAAGTCTAAAAGCCGGTGATCATGTGATTCCGCTCTACACACCGGAGTGTCGTCAGTGTAAGTTTTGTCTATCGCAAAAAACCAACCTGTGCCAAGCGATTCGCACGACACAAGGTCAGGGCTTGATGCCGGATGGTACGTCGCGCTTCAGCTTAGATGGTCAGCCGATTTTGCACTACATGGGCACATCGACCTTTGCCAATCATATCGTTGTGCCAGAGATTGCACTGGCCAAAATCCGTGAAGACGCACCATTTGATAAAGTCTGTTATATCGGCTGCGGCGTGACCACTGGCGTGGGTGCGGTGTTGTTTACGGCCAAAGTCGAAGCCGGTGCAAACGTGGTGGTGTTTGGACTCGGTGGTATCGGTCTGAATGTGATTCAGGGCGCGAAGATGGTCGGCGCGGGCAAAATCATCGGTGTGGACATCGATCCAGAGCGGCAGGCGATGGCGCGTAAATTCGGTATGACGCACTTTATCAATCCGAAAGAAGTCGAAAATGTGGTCGATGCGATCATCCAATTGACCGATGGCGGTGCGGATTATTCGTTTGAGTGTATTGGCAATACCCAAGTGATGCGGCAGGCGCTGGAGTGTTGTCACAAAGGCTGGGGGCGTTCGATCATCATCGGGGTTGCCGAGGCCGGTGCAGAAATTTCAACGCGGCCATTTCAGTTGGTGACAGGTCGGCATTGGGAAGGCTCGGCGTTTGGTGGCGCGCGTGGTCGCACCGATGTACCCAAAATCGTCGATTGGTATATGGAAGGCAAGCTGAATATTGATGATTTGATCACCCATCACCTGACACTGGACGAGATCAATAAAGGTTTTGATCTGATGAAAGCCGGTGAGTCGATTCGGTCGGTGGTGGTGTACTGACCATGCAAAACATCAGTATGAGTCAGATCAGTAGCAACCGTTGTTTTGGCGGTGAACAGCGCTTTTATCAGCACACCGCAAGCTCAACGCAGTGCGATATGAAGTTTGGCGTGTATCTGCCGCCGCAAGCCTTGGCAGGCCAAGCGTGTCCAGCTTTGATCTATCTGGCGGGGCTGACCTGCACCGAAGAAACCTTTCCGATTAAAGCCCATGCGCAACAGCTTGCCGCTGAGTTGGGCGTGATTTTGGTTTCGCCCGACACCAGTCCGCGTGGCGACGACGTGGCCAAGGGCGATCACTGGGATATTGGACTGGGTGCGGGTTTTTATCTGAATGCGACCGAAGCGCCTTGGGCGCAGCATTATCAGATGGAAACCTATATCACCGAAGAGTTGTACGGCTTGATTCAGCAGCAGTTTGCGCCGACACGGATCAGTCTGATGGGGCATTCGATGGGTGGGCATGGGGCGTTGACGTTGGCGTTCCGGCATCCGGACAAGTTTGCGTCGGTGTCGGCGATTGCGCCGATTGCTGCGCCGGTCGATGTGCCGTGGGGGCAGAAGGTGTTTGCGGCGTATTTGGGTGCGGATCAGCAGGCCGATTCACAAGGATGGTCTGCGCAAGATGCAACGCGTTTGATTCGGGCAAATGGTGCGAAGTTTGTGCAGATTCTGGTCGATCAAGGTATGAGCGATCAGTTTTTAAATCAGTTGCTACCGGATCAGTTGGAGGCGGCGTGCGCAGCGGTGGGGCAGTCGCTGACCTTGCGGCGGCATGATGGCTATGATCATGGCTATTATTTTATCCAAAGCGTGATCGGTGAGCATTTACGGTTTCATGCTGGATTGTCGGTGTAAGTTTTAGATCATCTGGGTTCGCCATACGTCGTGTGGCGAATTTTATGAGCTTCAATACTAAATTAAACTGGTTCTACATGATGACATACAAGTTCTTAGCTACTTTCGTCTTGTTACTTGCCCTGCCAGTTGTGCCACTTTTATTTGGAAACATCCATCCGGCTCGTATGGATTTCAGGTTTTTGATTCCAAATTATCTCTATATGGCTGCCCCACATCTACTTGTCGCTACATTGGCATTTTGGCCATAGTATCGCCGTTCAGTGTTACTGCTGGCTTTGTTGCTTCTGAATGTTTTGCTGCTGATATTTAAACTGTGGATTAAGTTCTTTGTGGTGTCACGAGAGGCTGGATTGGCGTGGGTGTTGTACATTCCGTTATGGGTCGTGGCTTTAGTGGTGATCGGAATAGTGCTTCGAACGAACGTTTTAATAGACTAAACGGCATAAATATTGCTTACCTAATCCCACTAAGTCTATTGTTTTCGCGCCCATTTCGGCGATGATCGGGTTAGTATCGACCATCAGATTTTTTTGAATGACAGAGCATATGCAGATCTATACCCAACGCCTAACCCATCCGCCAGCAGGTGAAGTACCTAGTATCGCGCTGAGTTTTGATACCCGCCAAAAAAGCCGTTTTCGTGCCACGCTTGCCACTGGCGAAGACATCGGCGTAGACCTGCCGCGCACCGGCGTACTGCGTAGCGGTCACTATATTGCTACCGCTGACGGACAAGTGTTACAGGTTTTGGCCGCGCCACAAACCCTGATGCAAGCGACTGCTGCACACGCATTTGACCTGCTCAAAGCCGCCTATCATCTCGGCAACCGCCATGTGCCGCTGATGCTGACGCCAGACGCGCTGTATTTTGAACCGGATCATGTGCTGGCCGACATGCTGCGTGGACTTGGTCTACAGGTTGCAGACGTATTGCATCCGTTTGAGCCAGAAAGCGGCGCATATGCACAACACCAACACGAAACCCGACTACGGCCACTGCATGCCCATGGACACTAAGACCGCACACGACAGCACACCCGACAACGCAGGGGAGCAACCATCTAACCCCATCGCGGCGGCGAGTTTGCTACGCCTGTTGATGCTGTCCTCGACCGCGCTGCCCATCGGCGCGTATTGCTACTCGCAAGGGGTCGAAACTGCGATTGAACGTGGCATCATTCGGCATGAAGCCAGTGCGTTGGCGTACTTTGAGGATGTGCTGGAGTTGGTGTTGGCGCGTTACGAATTGCCGATGCTGGCAAAAATGATTGCCGCTTGTTTTGATCGTGTGTCGAGTGAAACAACCGACCAAGCTGAGTTTTTGGTGCTGGCCGAGCGTTATCGCGCTAGTCGTGAAAGCCGTGAGCTGTTGGCCGAAACCCAGCAACTGGGTTTTTCATTGAATGCATGGATTCGCGATGTGTTAAAACAACCCCTAACCGTCGATGCAAAACTGGGTTTTTTGCCGGTCTACGCACAACTGGCGGCGCGTTTGCAGTTGCCGGTCGCCGATTGTTTGACCGCATATGCATTTGCGCTGCTGGAAAATCAGGTGCTTGCGGTGGTCAAAACCGTGCCACTCGGCCAAATGAGCGGGCAACGTGTGTTATGGGCGCTGCATGCGCAGATCCCCGCCGCAGTGCAAAACGCCTTGCAGATCAGTCAGGACAGCGCATCACCAACGGCACGGCAGCCAAGCAATAGCTTACCGAGTTTGGCGATGTTATCGATGCAACATGAATCGCAGTATTCGCGCTTGTTTCGGTCGTGACATGATTTTTGATGGATTTTTTGGATTTAAGTTTTTGATTTTTTGGAAAAAAAGGAAGCATGATGAGTGAGCGTTCTCCGTTACGGGTCGGCATTGGTGGCCCTGTCGGTTCAGGTAAAACCGCATTGACCCTGAATCTGTGTCAGGCGTTGCGTGACCGCTATAACATGGCGGTGGTGACCAATGATATTTATACCAAAGAAGATGCGAATTTTTTGACCCGCAATCAAGCGATGTCACCGGATCGGATCGTGGGCGTGGAAACCGGTGGCTGTCCGCATACCGCGATTCGTGAGGATGCCTCGATCAATCTGGCGGCGATTGCTGATCTGAATGAAAAATTTGCCGGTCTTGAGCTGATTTTGGTCGAAAGTGGCGGGGATAACTTGGCGGCGACCTTTAGCCCTGAGTTATCCGATTTGACTTTGTATGTGATCGACGTGGCAGCTGGCGAAAAAATCCCGCGCAAAGGCGGCCCCGGCATTACCAAATCCGATCTGCTGATTATCAATAAAACTGACCTTGCACCGATGGTGGGCGCGTCATTAGAAGTGATGGCGCAAGATGCCAAACGTATGCGTGGCGAACGGCCATTTTTGTTTAGTAACATGAAAACCGGCGATGGTCTAAGCGAGATTATTGGATTTATTGAACGGCAGGGTTTGTTGACTTAAGGCTACATCGAGGATTTTAATATGAAATTGATGCTGTTATTGCTGGCCAGTTTGACCTCAAACGTCGTATTTGCGCATGCAGGACATGAACATCATAGCTCGGCATTATTGTCGGGTTTGCTACATCCGTTTTCGGGTTTAGACCACTTATTGCTGGCGGTGGGTTTGGGGCTGTTGTTGGTGCGTAGTGCAAAGGTTACGCGCGATATGCCATCTGCGGCTGGGCTGGGTTTTGTCGGTTTAGGCGTGTCGTTGCTGGTGGGGTTTGGGTTGGGCGTGCAGCATCTGCTGCCGATTAGCTTGACCGAATACGGGATTGTCGCGTCGTTGCTGGCGTTGGCGATTGCGCTGTGGGTCAAGCAGCGTGTGGTTGCGTTGGCGGGCTTGAGCCTGCTGGGGCTGTTTCACGGTGTGGCGCACGGTTTGGAAGTGCCTGTAGGTCAGCCTGCGGGGCTGTTTTTGGTGGGGATGTTGGTCAGTATGTTGGCACTATATGCAGTTGGCCTCTTGATCGGTAGAATAGTACAGCACTGGACAAATCACGGCTCAATTGTTGTCGCGCGAGTATTGGCGATGGTGACGGCTGCCGTTGTCGCGTTGGGTTAAATTGAATCCCCAAAAATGGTCTATGCGTTTCTGAATTGGTTTGTCACAATCTGTGAAGAAGCCCCTACGTTTAAGTTGAATGTTTATGAGTCATTTTGGTACAGATGGGATTCGTGGTCGGTTTGGTGTAGCCCCGATTACGCCTGAGTTCGCTTTGCATCTTGGGTTTGCCGCTGGTTGTGTGCTGAGGCAACAAAGCACCAGTCCGTTGGTGGTGATTGGCAAAGACACCCGTTTATCCGGTTATGTGTTGGAGGCCGCGTTACAGTCCGGCCTAAACGCGGCTGGTGTGCATGTGCGTTTGCTGGGCCCTTTGCCAACGCCTGCGATTGCGCACATGACGCGCGCGTTTCATGCCGATGCGGGCGTGGTGATTTCGGCCTCGCATAATCCGTATTTTGATAACGGGATTAAGTTTTTTTCAGGAGATGGCAAAAAACTCTCGAACGAATTACAAGATGCCATCAGCCAACAACTCGAACAGCCGATTGTGATTGATCAACCGGATCAGCTGGGTAAGAGCTTTCGAGTGGACGATGCGGTTGGACGCTATATCGAATTCTGTAAATCCACCTTCCCGTATCATCTCAATCTACGTGGCCTAAAGATTGTGATTGATTGCGCCAACGGTGCGGGTTATGTCGCAGCGCCAGCGGTATTACGGGAGCTGGGCGCCTCTGTGACCGCCATTCACAACACCCCTGATGGACGTAATATCAATGAGGGTTGTGGCTCTACACACCCTGAGTCACTGCAACAAGCTGTGCTTGAGCAGCAGGCTGATTTGGGCATTGCTTTAGATGGGGATGCTGACCGCGTGGTGATGGTCGATCATTTGGGCAATCAGGTCGATGGCGACGCGATTTTATATATTTTGGCGACCAAACGCCGTAAGCCCGCGCAAGGGGTGATCGGTACGCTGATGAGCAACATGGGCTTAGAGTTGGCATTACAGGCGCAAAATATCGGGTTTCAGCGTGCCAAAGTCGGTGACCGTTATGTGATGGCTGACTTGGAGGCCAACGGCTGGCTGCTCGGCGGTGAGCCGTCGGGACATATTTTGTGCTTGGATAAAAGCACAACGGGCGATGCGATTATCGCGGGCTTGCAGGTGCTAGCGGCGGTGGTGGAGCAGGGCAAAAGCCTGCATGAACTGATGTCTGGTTTTGACGTATTGCCGCAGACACTGGTCAATGTACGCTTAAAGCAGGTGGCTGATCCGTTTGCCAATCCGGTGCTGGCAGCAGCGTTTGCGCAGGCTGAGCAGGCGTTAAAAGGTAAAGGCCGTTTGCTGATTCGTAAGTCTGGGACTGAGCCGATGATTCGTGTGATGGTCGAGGGCAAAGACGCGGCTCAAGTTGAACAAATGGCGCAGGAGTTGGCGGATTTGGTGCGGCAGCAGTTGGGTGGTTAGATCAATCAAGGACAACATACGATGAGTGACTCAAGCAAACGTAACTCGAATACGCGCGACTCACACACCAGAGACCTCGAACAACTGGCCGATTTGCGCCTAAGTTACCAAAAAGGCAGTTTGGATGTGCAGGACGTTGATGCGTGCCCGTTTGCCCAGTTTGCAGTGTGGCTCGAATATGCACTGAGTACTGATCTACCCGAGCCGTATGCGATGACCTTGGCGACGTGTGGCGCAGATAGCCGGCCAAGCGCCCGTACGGTATTGCTGCGCGGCAGTAGTCCGCACGGCATGCTGTTTTATACCAATTACGACAGCCAAAAGGGGCAGGACTTGGCCGATAATCCATTTGCCGAGCTTTTATTTTATTGGCCGTTATTAGAGCAGCAAGTGCGGATTGCGGGTCAGGTCGAGAAGATTTCGGAGCAGCACTCGACGGAGTATTTTCATTCACGGCCACGCGACAGTCAGCTTGGCGCGTGGGTCAGTCTGCCGCAGAGTGGCGTGGTCGATGCACGAGAAACCTTGGAGCAGCGCTTTCTGGATTTAAAAGCCCAGTACAGCGACGCGGAGATGATCGAAAAGCCTGACTTTTGGGGTGGTTATCGCTTGGTGCCGGATGCGTTTGAGTTCTGGCAGGGTCGGCCAAATCGGATGCATGATCGGTTGCGCTATCGCCTAAAGGACGGCGTGTGGGTGATTGAGCGGTTAATGCCTTGAGGTCTAAGAGATGTCTTTTGGGATTTATGCAAATGGTGAGTTGATTGGAAGATGTGAGTTTGAGCATGGTGATCCGCCCATGGGCGTGGTTTTTGGTCAGCTCCTGCCGAATTCACACTACCCAATTTATCAAAAAAATTTTCACGCTGGCTCTGAGCAGTCATCCGTGTCAAAACATGATATTCGTCTGATGGCAAGTGCTGAAAATGGAGCGATATTGCAGCCTTGCAGTGGTGTTGCAATTGAGGATTATACCTTGCTAGGTTTTGACGAAATCACGGTCACACTACTTGGTTTGAACGCATCGGTATATGAGCAGTGGTTTGCCCATCACGTTTTAAGTTACCAAACACGGTTTAATTAAACATTCATCACGTCCCCAACTGTCGTGTCATCACAAAAAACAGCAGTTAAGCTGGTGCGATTTGTTATAAAAACCTCATAATAGCCCACATGAATAACACCCCTTTACGCGTACAGCCGCGTCTGAACGCTGAGATTCCCACCGCACTCGACTCACTGCCGCCAGTCTTGGCGCGGATTTATGCTGCGCGTGGCGTACAACATCCCGATGAATTAGAACTCGGTCTAAAGCAACTGTTACCGGCGCAAGACTTACTGGGACTACCGGCGGCGTTAGATCGGCTTGAGCATGCGCTAGATCAGCAGCAGCGGATTCTGATTGTCGGGGATTTTGATGCCGATGGCGCGACCAGTACAGCACTGATGATGTTGGCGCTGCGTGATATGGCTGCGCAGGTGGATTTTTTAGTGCCGGATCGGTTTAAGTACGGCTATGGTCTGACCCCTGAGATTGTTGAGTTGGCAATTAGCAACGGTCAGCCCGATCTGATTGTGACGGTGGACAATGGGATCTCGAGTCATGCGGGTGTTGATCGGGCGCATCAGGCTGGTATTGATGTAATTATTACCGATCATCATTTGACCAGCAAACAACCGCCGAATGCCTGTGCCGTCGTGAATCCAAACCAACCAAACTGCCCGTTTGCCAGTAAAGCGCTGGCCGGTGTTGGGGTGGCGTTTTATCTGCTGGCGGCGTTGGCGACGCGTCGTAAGCAAGCCGGTAAACCGAGCAGTCGCCTGACTGATTATCTTGATTTGGTTGCGCTGGGCACTGTGGCAGATGTCGCGCCACTGGATCGCAATAATCGGATTTTGGTCTCGCAAGGGCGGCGGCGGATTAACCTGCGGCAGTGTCGGGTGGGGATTTTGGCGCTGCTGGCGGTGGCACGGCGTGAGCCAGAGCAACTGACTGCACAAGACCTCGGCTTTGTGTTAGGCCCAAGGATTAATGCAGCCGGTCGCATGGACAATATGCGGATCGGCATTCAGTGTTTGATCGCCGATAGTCTGGCCGAAGCTGAAAAATTGGCGCAGCAACTGGAGCAACTGAATCAGCAGCGGCGACGCGTTGAAGCCGAGATGAAGCAGTCGGCGCTGGATTTATTGGCGCAGCGTTCGTTGTTTGAAATACACGGCGTTGCGGGTCAGGATATTGACGTGCAGCAGACGGCGGTCAGTATATTGCCGCATGCGATTGTGCTGTATGAACCGAGTTGGCATCAGGGCGTGATTGGGATTGTCGCCGGTCGCTTAAAGGAGCAATTTCACCGGCCGAGTATTGTGTTTGCACCAAGTGATGCGTCTTGCGAGGTGCTGAAAGGCTCGGCGCGTTCGATTGCTGGTGTGCATATTCGTGATGCGATTGAGCGAGTTGCCGAGCAATATCAGGGCATGATCACTCACTTCGGTGGGCATGCGATGGCGGCGGGCTTGACCTTACCGGCGCAGCATTTAAGCCAGTTTCAGCAGGCGTTTAATCAGATTGTGGCGGCACATGCGCCGGAGTTGTTTGAGCCGGTACTGTCGGTGGACGGTGAGTTGGGTGCGGATGAGTTTAGCTTGGAGTTTGCCCAACAACTGGCTGCTGCGGGCCCGTGGGGGCAGGCATTTCCTGCACCGATGTTTCAGGGTGAGTTTCAGGTGTTGGAGCATCGTTGGTTGCAAGATAAACATCTGAAACTGATGCTGCGTCATCCAAAAGGCGGCCAATGGCTGGAAGCGATGATGTTCAATGCCCAGCAACAGCCGTGGCCAACCGAGATTCGTCGCGTGCAATTGGGCTACCAATTGGACATTAATCAATTTAGAGGGGAGTCGCGGTTACAGTTGATCGTGCAATATGCACAAGTCATATAACAAGGTGGGCGTAAAAATGGCAAATGTATTCAATATGCTGGGTCGATCCCCGCAGCGGTCACATCGTGCCGCAACCAATTTAGAGCTGTTTTTTGATTTGGTGTTTGTGGTTGCGATTGCGCAAGCTGCCGCACAATTACATCATGGTTTTGTTGAGCAGCATTTTGCGCATGCCACGCAAAGTTATTTGCTGGTGTTTTTTAGTATCTGGTGGGCATGGATGTGCTTTAGCTGGTTTGCGTCTGCTTTTGATAATGACGATACGATTTACCGGCTGTTGACGTTTAGTCAGATGGTTGGGGTGTTGTTATTGGCCGCAGGGATCCCAGATGCGTTTCATCAACACGATTGGACGTTGGGGATTTTAGGCTTCGTCGTGATGCGGATTAGCTTGGTTCTGCTGTGGTTGAGAGTCTGTTTTTCGGCGCAACCCCAAGACCCTCTGCGCAGCATGGCCATTAAGCAAGTGATCGGGATTACGCTGTGTCAGATCGGTTGGGTATTGCTGTTACTGTTGCATGCCCCGCTGCCTTTTTTCGTGCTGATGATGTTGTGTGAGGTGTTGGTGCCGGTTTGGGCAAAACAAAAAATGAGCCCTTGGCATGCCGGACACATTGCTGAACGCTATGGCTTGCTCACGCTGATTGTGCTGGGTGAGTCGGTGTTGTCGTTGAGTTTGGCGGTGGCAGCACTTGATGATAGGCCAGTCTTATTCAGCCACTTAAGCCTAATGATCGGCTCAGGATTGGTGATTTTGTTCAGTATGTGGTGGCTGTATTTTTTTAAGCCTGCGCATGAGTTGCTCGAAAGAAGTGATCGGCAGGTGTTCGCGTGGGGCTACGGGCACTATCTGATTTTTGCGGCGGCAGCGGCGGTTGGAGCGGCGTTGGCGGCGGAGGTGGATGTCTTGACCCGCAATACCGGCATGGGCAGCGTGCAGCAAGGTTTGATGTTGGGCGTGCCGTTGACGTTGTTTTTATTTGGGCATTGGTACTGTCATGAGCGTTGCCGATTGCAGCATGGCGCACAGCATGCGGTGTATTTGGCAAGTCTCGGCCTAATTTTGGCGGTGTGTTGGTTGCCGTCGAGTAGTGTCTGGATCGCGGCTATTTTGGTCGGTTTGGTGATCTGGCGTGAGCGGGTGGGTTGAGCTAAACGCAACGTCTGAGGTGTTGTGAGGTCTGGCGTGCAGCGCCCGCGTGCCGGATAGTGTTTTACATGTGGTCGGAATACGCTTATTCTTTACTCAAACTGACACCCAAACGCCCCACGTGAGCGCACGCAGGAAGCACATCGTATGAAACGGATGATTATTGGCCTGATGGTCAGTCTGCCGCTGGGATTCTGCCCAGTGAGTTATGCGGCGCAGCCCGATGATATTCTGGGCTATTGGCGCACGATTGATGACGAAACTGGCTTCGCCAAAGCGATTGTACATGTCCAAAAAGCCAAAGATGGCACGTATCTGGGCACGATTGCCGAGACGGTTGAACGTCCTGATTATAAGCCCGCTGAGTTTTGTCAGGATTGTCCCGCGCCGTTTACCAATCGACGCGTTATTGATATGCCCGTGGTGTGGAATATGAAGCCAGATCCACGTCGAGAGCTTCAGTATACCAATGGTTACGCGATTGATCCGCTGTCTGGCAAAATCTATGCAGGCGATATTCGCCTAAGTCCAGATGGTCGTCGCTTGTCGATGCGCGGTAAGGTGATTGGGGCGGGCTTTTTGAATCGTTCACAGACTTGGCTGCGCGAAAACAATTACAAGCCGAAGTAGACACTTCGGCCTTTGATTTTTCTCGCTCTAGGACATCGAGCCTAGTCCCGAAAGTTACCATATTCGGCCGGATCAAAATCATCTTCATCAGGGATGGTCTTTTCGACCGGATTGAGTCGCGCGAGGCGTGCCGCCTCTTCGCGCTTAATCTCCTCAATCTCCTGCAATACGCTGTCCACATCAGCTTCGTGCAGATCTTCTTCAGCCTCGCCAGTCAGCATGCTGTCTGGGGTCAATGTGCCTTCGGCGTAGTGCTGCCAGATCTCTAACGCATAGCGGGTCTGGAGCAAGGACGGCGCAAACTGCCCATAAAAGTCGCGCAAATTATTCACATCACGGGTCAGCATCTCACGGGCGTGCGGGTTGCCAGCGGCATCGACCGCTTGTGGCAGGTCAATCACCACAGGGCCTTGGGCATCCATTAAGATATTGTATTCTGACAAGTCACCATGCACTAAGCCCGCACACAGCATGCGCACCACTTCGCGAATCAGTTGCGCGTGATCGCGTAGCGCGTCGGCTTCGGTAAACTCGACTTCACACAAACGCGGTGCGACATCGCCCTCCGCGTCGGTGATCAGCTCCATGATTAGCACACCATCATAAAAGCCCAACGGCGTCGGCACACGCACACCGGCCGCGGCCAATTTATACAGCGCATCGACTTCGGCGTTGTACCATTGTTCATCTTGGGCACGTTTGCCGTACTTGCTGCCGCGCTCCATCGCGCGTGCGTCACGACTGTTACGGGTTTTGCGGCCTTCACGATAGACAGTGGCTTGTTTAAAGCTGCGTTGCTCAGTGTCTTTGTACATTTTTGCGGCGCGTCGGACATCACCACAGCGCACCAAATAGACGGTGGCTTCCTTACCACTTTTTAGTTGTGAAATGACTTCGTCGATGATGCCTTCTTCGACCAGCGGTTGTAAGCGTTTTGGGGTTTTCATGCAGTCAACTGTTCCAAAGCCGTTTGTTCATCCAATATTGCGACAGTGTACGGGATTTTAGCCAGTGGTGCATCGGTTGGGCGTCGCCAAATGCAGGCTTTAATGCTGTTCGGCCTGTTGTCGCCACATCGCCGCATAGGTTTTGCCGTGTGCCAGCAGTTCACTGTGCGTGCCGCGTTCGATGATTTGACCGTCCGCCATCACTAAAATCTGATCTGCATCAACAATCGTTGACAGTCGGTGCGCAATCACCAAGGTCGTGCGGCCTTGACTGAGCTGCTTTAAATTGGCTTGAATCGCCCGCTCAGTCCGCGTATCGAGTGCGCTGGTCGCTTCATCAAAAATCAAAATACACGGATTTTTTAAAATCGTCCGCGCAATCGCCACGCGCTGTTTTTCACCACCCGAAAGCTTTAAACCACGCTCGCCGACCCGAGTCTGATAACCATCCGGCATCGCCAAAATAAATTCATGAATATGTGCCAGTTGTGCCGCTTGCTCGACCTCTGCCACCGTTGCATCGGGTCTGCCGTAGGCGATATTGGCAAAAATCGTGTCATTAAACAACACCGTATCTTGCGGCACAATGCCGATGGCTTGGCGCAGACTGTGCTGTTGTACCGTGCGCAGATCTTGCCCATCAATCAAAATGCGACCGGCATCGACATCATAAAACCGAAACAATAGCCGACTCAGCGTGGATTTGCCTGCACCCGATTGACCGACTACCGCCAAAGTTTGACCAGCAGGAATTTCAAACGAAATACCCTTTAAAATCGGCCGACGTGAATCATAACCAAACTGAACCTGCTCAAACTGCACCCGTCCACCCAGCGTTTTGAGTGGTTGGGCATCCGCGACATCGGCGATTTCACGATTGACATTCAGCAGGGCAAACATATTTTCCATGTCGGTAAACGCGCGTTTAATCGCCCGATATACAAAGCCCAGCCCATTCAGCGGCTGATACAGTTGTAGCAGGTAGGCATTGACCATGACAAAATCACCCACGGTCATCGTGCCTACGAAAATCCCACGCGCTGCCATAATCATCATGAGGGTCAGCCCAACCGCAATAATCAGGCTTTGCCCGACGTTGAGTAGCGATAGGCTGGTTTGGCTTTTGACCGCCGAATTTTCCAGTTTATACAGCAGATCGTTGTATTTTTTGGCCTCTAACTGCTCATTGCCAAAGTATTTGACCGTTTCGTAATTGAGCAATGAATCAATTGCTTGCGTGTTGGCTTGGTTTTCGTCCTCGTTCATCTCACGATAAAACTTGGTACGCCATTCGGTGATGACAAAGGTAAACACTGCATAAATCACCACCGTCAGCGCTGTGACCAAGGCAAACCAACCATCAAAAAAATGCCACAGCAGCAGCGTGACCAAGCCGATCTCAAAAAAGGTCGGAAACAGGCTAAACACCAAATACGACAGCAGGGTATCAATCGCCCGTGTGCCGCGTTCAATCGAGCGATTCATGCCGCCGGTTTGGCGATTCAGGTGAAAGCGTAACGACAAAGCATGCAAATGCTCAAACACCTGCACGCCGACCACGCGGATGGTGTGTTGCTGCACTCGCGCAAAAATACTATCGCGCAATTCAGTAAACAGCAGCCCCATCACCCGCACCATGCCATAGGCGACGATCAACCCAATCGGAGCCACCATCACCGCGAGTGGGGTATTGCTCAGCGCATCGACGGCTTGCTTATACAGTACCGGTAAATACGCGGTCGCGCCTTTGGCGGCAAACAACAGCAGTAGCGCCAACACCACACGCACGCGCAGGCCAAGCGCGTTCTTTGGCCACAGGTAGGGCAGCAGGCTACGGATGATTTGCCAGCCGCTTTGACTGCGTGGGGTGTCGGTTGTTGTCGTTGGGGTGCTGAGGGATTTCAAGGCGGGGCGAGACTCGTGTGAATGTTGCGCGAGTCAGTATACGCTGCTGTGTAGGGTTTGCCAGTTGAGATGCTTGAACAGCACTCGTCTGTACTCAACGAGCGCTATTTCGCCCCCCAAAATCAAACCGCCCGCGCAAACGTTTTGACCCGTCTCGCTGTGAGCCAAACCGGCTGTCCTGCGCTCAGTGGCGGCAGATGCGACGGCTTAGTCACCTCAATCAGGCGGCCTTGCCGGTCTTTGACCTCCACGAAGGTCTGACCCGCCAACCAAATATCCCGCTCCACCACCCCCGCAATCGCATCGGTTGCAGGTGCTTGCAAATGAATCTCTAGGTCTTGTGGCCGCGCAAACGCCACCACCTGACCCTGTACCAATGGCGGCTCTGTGCTGGTCGCTGCCGGCAACAACAACTGATCTTGTCCCAATAGCAGCCGATCACCGACCGCCTCACCCTGAAACTGATTGGCATGTCCCAAGAAATCAAACACAAATGCCGTCGCCGGTTGTTCATACACCTCACGCGGTGTACCGATTTGCTCGACTACGCCTTGATTCATCACCACAATTTGATCAGCAACTTCCAGCGCCTCTTCTTGATCGTGGGTCACAAAGATCGAACTGATGTGTAACTCATCATGCAAGTGACGCAACCAACGCCGCAGCTCTTTACGCACTTTGGCATCCAGCGCCCCGAACGGCTCATCCAGCAACAGCACACGCGGTTCAACCGCCAACGCCCGCGCCAAGGCAATCCGCTGCCGTTGACCACCGGACAACTGCGCCGGAAAGCGATCCGCCAAAAAGCCCAACTGCACCAACTCCAGCAGATTGGCCACGCGTTTTTTAATCTCGGCTTCGCTTGGACGGGTCTTTTTATCCCGTACCCGCAGCCCAAATGCCACGTTATCAAACACACTCATATGCCGAAACAGCGCATAGTGTTGGAACACGAAGCCGACTTGACGTTGCCGCACATGCAGATCGGTGGCATCATTGCCTTCGAGCAGGATCTGGCCACTATCGGCCTTTTCTAGACCAGCGATGATGCGTAGCAGGGTGGTCTTGCCACAGCCGGATGGACCGAGTAGGGAAACCAACTCACCGTCTGGGAACTCAAGGTTAATGTCCTTGAGCGCATGGAACGCACCGAAGTGCTTGTCAATGTGACTGACTTGAATACTCATGTTAGAACTCGCTCAATACTTGACCATCTGGGTTGTGTTGAGATCAACCTCTATTCATTTGAGGTAGATCTGACAGTAGAAGGATTGTTATCACGGTAACGCCTGCGGCTGGCCTCACTTTTGACAGGCCAAAAGTAAGCAAAAGCCCTTGTGCTTGGAAGACTCGCCATCCATGGCTCAAACAGTTCCAAGCACGCCGTCCCTGAATCCGTCACCCTTTAGAAAGTGGCTTTAAGGTGACTGTTAGGAAGGCTTAATGGCATCGGCCGCCGCACGGGTTTCGCGCTCACTACGCCCCTCGACCCACGTCTTGACCAGCAAGGTAATCAAGGCCAAAAACGCCAGTAGCGAGGCCACCGCAAACGCCGCACTAA
>JBAQKP010000291.1:0-4852 GCA_049301135.1 Moraxellaceae bacterium
AAAGGGACAGCGTGGGTGCTGTCCTTTTTTTGATCGGTTCAGTGGTTTGATGTTTTTTGATGACGAGTTAGGATGGTTAGAGCTTTATCGAAAAAAGGGTGCGGAATGATGGTTGCTAAACTTAGAAAAGTTACTGAAAAATGTGATAGGCAATATCAGCGTCTTGACGATTTAGTTAGACCTTTTGCGAAATTCGCAATTTCCCCATGTTAAGCAGCATCCGACGCCTTGTAATTCAAGCCTTCTGTCTGGTTAAGAAATGACTTACGCAAGAGATCTAATATGAAGCTGTATCCAGAATATTGTGAAAATATAATCGCCTATGTGATCTCAGGTGGCATAGGTGCTTGGTATGTAGTGGTAAAGGAAGAGTGTTTCTTAGATCGGGTATCACTCTCAAATGCTTTCGGTCAGAAGCCTGATCAAAGTGATGTAGAGCTTTTGGAATCACTGATTAATAGCGATGGCAAACTTCTGTTAGAAAAATTCAGAGATTTTGAAGTATCCACGAATGAGCTAAAGCAGCTAATACAAATTTATCCTCCACTAGCATCTGATGAAAGCATATTGGAAATGCGTCCGTCCGTCTATATTGACCTAGATGGCAAGATTTTAAAAAATTTGTTCTCAGAGCCTAGTGGTGTTTTTGAGAAATACGCCCCGAAAAATTGGGATGCAGAGTATGGTGACTTTTGGGGGTTAATTCCCAATGATCAGGTTTTTTGGGTCATAAATGAGGTGTCTGTATTTACAGAAAATTCATAATAATACGGACGTTAGCCAAGTAGGGTGCGCCATGCGCACCGAACCGCCAACGAGGTGCGCACAGCACACCCTACATCTAGGACGAGTTTTTAGCCCTTCAATCCCGATATAACACAAAGAAAAATGGCTGTTGCATACCTTTTAGGTCCATCACACCCAGCAGCGTGTTTCCATCCACCTTCCGAAAAATATCCATAATCGGCAAATGATCATAAATCATCACCGCACTGACCTTACCGCGATAATCCATCATCCGAATCTGCGCCCGACTTTGCCCTGTTTTTAGCGCAAACTTCGCCGGAAGTGACAGCTTGGCCAGCAATCCTTGCGCCGGTAAACGACGATTCGACACCTGCGCAATCGGCAACCACTTCGGATCAATCGCCACCAACTGACCAT
Source organism: Moraxellaceae bacterium (assembly GCA_049301135.1). Lineage (GTDB taxonomy): Bacteria > Pseudomonadota > Gammaproteobacteria > Pseudomonadales > Moraxellaceae > JAYXXU01. Next base: position 1,165 of record JBAQKP010000291.1, read on the forward strand.
TTAAGGTAAACAATAACGGATGCACATGGTTCGGATCAGTAAAGGTCTTGCCATACCAACCAAACGCCTCCAACATCCCATCCATCACATGACCAGTCGGCAGCCCGCCACCATGCCACTGACCCAGCATCTCCTCCAAATACACCGGCTCAAGCTGATCAAACAGCGCAAATGCAGTCTCGGTATCTGTACCGCTGCTGACAAAAGCGTGTAATTGTTGCGCAGGATGAGCGAGGTTTGGCATGGTATGAAGTCTCATGTGGTGAAAAAAGGGTTGAGGTCGTGGTGGAAGGGCTAGTCTCGGTACATCACACAAAAAAATGGCACTTCCATATTCTTGATTTCCATCAGCCCGACCAAGACTACCTCCGTAACCTGACGCAGTGTGACAATAATCGGATGATGGTCGTAAATAACTGTCGTACTGAGTTTGCCGCGATGATGCAGCATACGCAGTCGCGCATGGCTCTCGGTACTTGCCACCATAAATTGAGTCTGCTTGGCCATGGTTGCCAACACGTGTTTGGCCGGTAGCTTGCGCCGACCAATCCACGACAATGGAATCCAACGTGGATCAATACTGATCAGTCGCTCCTGATGGCGAAACAGCAATGGATAGACATGCTCAGGGTCAGAGAACAGCTTGCCATACCAACCAAATGGCTCAGCCAACTCATCAATCGGATGACCTGTGGGCAGCGGGATGCTGCGCCACTGACCAATCACACGATGCAGATCAATCGGTGCAAGCTGATCAAACAACGCGAGTGCTTGCTCTACAGTTGTGCCTGTTTGGATCATCTGGTCTAAACAGTCAACCAATCCTTGGTCGATGAGTGGTGTCAAATGCGGCCTCCTTGATCAGAATCACTCGCCTAGATAAATCGCTGCTGTAACTGCTGCTCAAGCTGCTGACGGGCTTGGATAAAACCCTCAATACCCGCTTGCAACAACTCAGACGACATCTGATCTTGCGCATGTTGTACGGCAAACTGCTCAGCGTTGAGCGATTGGCGCGTGGTTGCTGCTTGTTGCGCAGCCCAGTCTAGCGACAGCGGCTCACTGATGTCAGTGTTGAGTTGTGCCAGTTCATCCAGTAAGTTGGGCGATATGGTCAATAAGTCACAACCGGCCAACGCCAAAATCTGCGCGGTACTGCGAAAACTTGCGCCCATCACCTGCGTGGCATAGCCATGCTGCTTGTAGTACGTGTAGATCTGCTTGACTGACAGAACGCCTGCATCTTGCTCAATAGGAATATTTTGCCGTGCCTCGTTTTTCTTTTGCCAGTCCAAGATCCGCCCGACAAATGGCGAAATCAACGTGACACCGGCTTCTGCACACGCAATCGCCTGATGCATGCCAAACAACAAGGTCAAATTACAGTGGATGCCGTCGGCTTCGAGTTGTCGAGCGGCCTGAATACCTTGCCACGTCGAAGCGATTTTGATCAGTACACGCGATTGATCAACGCCTGCTTTTTGATAAATGGCAATCAATTCGTGCGCCTTGGCCACTGTCGCTGCGGTATCAAACGACAAGCGGGCATCGACTTCGGTCGATACCCGACCTTGAATCAGCTTTAAAATCTCCACCCCAAACTGCACGGTAAGCAGGTCAATTATCCGATCCAGCAAAGCATCGCCCTGTAGACCCTCGGTGATGGCCTGCTGCTGTGCCTGCTGAATCAGTTCGGCATTACGCGGATCTTGTGCGGCGGCGGTTATCAACGACGGATTGGTGGTGGCATCCACCGGACTTAAGCGAGCAATCGCTGTCAAATCCCCAGTATCGGCAACGAGGAGGGTGTGGTGTTGCAGTTGTTGTAGGCTAGACGTCATGGCAAATATCATCTCTTGAGCAGTACATGGCTTAGATATTAAACCAGTTTTGTATCAGCACAACGCCTTTTTGGATGGATCGTTTTTTAGTTCAAAACACAATTCAAGGTGACTGTTTCAAACAGTCACCTGATTTTTTGCGGGCGTCCTCACAAAGTTGTGTTCAACAGAGCTTAATCAAACTGACGGAAGTTCGGCGCACGTTTTTCTTTAAACGCTTGCAGTGCTTCCAACACTTCGGGTGACTTGACCCGTTGCATAAACAGCACCGACTCATGATTAATACAGTCGATCACGGCTTGCTGTGGTTGTGCTTGGCGCAGCAGTTGCTTGGTCACGCGCACCGAAGCGGCAGGCAGGTTGAGTAGGCGTTCGGCCTTTTGGCGGGCGTGGGCATACACGTCACCGTCGATGACTGCATTGACCAGTTTTGCTTCCAGTGCGGTCGCGGCATTAAATGGCTCGGCCAGCAGCAACAGTTCAGCGGCTTTGAGATAGCCAGCGCGTTGTTGTAACAGCATCGACGACGCACCCTCAGGACTCAGACCCAAGCTGACAAACGGCATCTGAAACCGTGCACTGGCATCACAGTAGACCAGATCGGCATGCAGCAAGATCGTCGTACCGATGCCGACTGCCACGCCGCGTACTGCGATGATTAGCGGTTTGCTCAGGTTAGCTGCTGCACGTAACACCCGAAACGGAGGGCCATCTTCGCTGGCAATGCTGTTGCTGGTATCAGCGGCACTTTTGGCAAAATCTTGCAGGTCATTGCCCGCAGTAAAATCCGCATCCACACCGCGTAAGATCACCACACGGACTTCTGCGGCTTGGTCTGCTTCAAGCAGAGCTGCTTCAAGCGCCAAATAAAAATCGCTAAACAGCGCATTTTTGCGTTCGGGACGATTAAGGATCAGCTCCAAAATACCATCTTGTAGGTCAGCCAGTAGATTGGCATGCGGTTGGGTGAGACAGGTTAACGACATCAGATTTGCTCAATCCATTCGAGTGATTGGCTCGACTGTAGCAGATTTTTGCAGTCAAATTGAAATGACCTGTGGCGTAGCAGTTTGCATAATCTGGCATGACTACGCTTGACAGGTGCAGTCGCTTTATTTTAGATTCGAACGCATAAACATGGATAGACCGTGTTTACCCCAACGCCCAAGGAGCTTGCGCGTGTTCGATTATCTGGTGTTTATCGGGCGGTTTCAGCCCTATCATGTCGGTCATCAGTCGGTGATCGCCGAGGCCCTACGGCAAAGTCGTCATGTGATCGTGTTGCTTGGATCTGCCAATTTACCGCGCAGCACCCGCAACAGCTTTAGCGTGGCCGAACGTCGGCAGATGATTCTCAACAGTTTTTCAGATGAGCAAGCGACGCGGATTCACTGTGTCGCGCTGCGTGATTCGTTGTACAACGATATTCGTTGGGTGACGGAGGTGCAGCAAGCAGTGGTCAGTGTGGCAGGACGTGATCTAGCGACCAAAATCGGCTTGATCGGCCACGAAAAAGACCGCAGTTCATACTATCTGTCGTTGTTCCCACATTGGCCGTCGGTATCCGTGCCGAACTATCATAATCTGTCAGCCACGCCGCTGCGTGATAGCTATCTGCTCGGCGCGATGCCACAGCCGAGCGATGTGCCAGCGAGTAGCTTGGCCGTGCTAGAGCAGTTTAAAACCACGTCCGACTATGCAGTGCTGCAAGAAGAGGCATGGTTTATTGATAAATATAAAAAGCAGTGGGAGCGTGCGCCATATTCGCCGACCTTTGTCACCGTCGATGCGGTGGTGATCCAGTCGGGACATATCCTATTGGTTGAGCGGCAGGCGATGCCCGGTCG
>JBAQKP010000292.1:0-10781 GCA_049301135.1 Moraxellaceae bacterium
TGGTAGGCGGTATTCATACGGGTAAACCTCGGTACAATCAAGGAAAGAATCAGGGAAAGAAATGGATCAAATACAGCTCGATCTGCCGCTGACACTGGATTTGAGTGGGTAGACGACCCTGCTTACGTAGGATGTATTTGCCGATGTACTCACCCAAGGCGTTCACCACCAGATACTCAAACACGTTGGGAGCGGGTAACGGCGTGCGTTGCCAATAGGCTTGTACGGTCGGCATCAAGGGATGTGCTGTGTATAGGCTGAGTTGCTGTTGCAGGTAGTCGAGCACCTCGGTGTTGAAGTTGATCAATTCATCTAGCCCACCTTGCCAAACCGACAACACGCTATGGTCGGCTGGCATATTCGGGACAGTCGCGGTAATCACGCCATCGAGTAGAAATGCACCCCAGATAAACGCCACAGGGAGCGGTAACTGAAAGGCAGGCGGTTGATTTGGTTCAGATCCATTCTCGACTGGGCTGTTGGAATCAGACATCAGAAACTCCTTACTGCAATCGTCTTTGTTGGAATTGCAGGCATAAAAAAGCCCAGCAGATGCTGGGCGGGATTGGTTGGTGGGTTTGGATAGGTTCAGGGGGGATGGTGGTCTGGGTTGATGAGCTTTGCTTAGGCTGTTGCCACGATTGTGTTAGTCGAGCAACGCCAACGCCGTCTGCATGGCCTTTTGTTTCAGTGCTGCACCCTGTCCAAACCATGCCGAATCGAGACGATGGTCGGTACTGCGAGCGCGGCGTTCATGATCAACAAACTCAGTCACCGCATTCAGCAGGCCAAATGCAGTGCCCTGTGACGAGGCTAGACGCGAACCACGGCCATGCCCTTGAAATAGCTCTAGGGCACGATTCATGGCGCGTTCGTTGATTGGTGGGGCGTCTTTGCTGGCATACGGATCACTAAAGACCTGTACCAGATATTTGTGGGTCTCACTGTCTTTGACCTTGCGCCCACTCAGTGCAGTGAGTTGTGATTTAAAGATCTCCCAGTCAGACACCGACAAACCCAACTCCTTCTTGACCGCAATCGGGTCAAAGGTGGTGCTGTGTGGCACTTTCACTGCACCACTGCCCTGTCCAATTGCTACAGCAAGCGTGTTGTTGCAGACCACGCGGACACTGGTCAGTTGGGCTGTGGTTGCCAGTGTACCGTCACACGCTGTTGCCAGTAACACGTAACCATTGGTCACGTCCTTGCCTTTGAGCAACAGGGATTGTCCGGTACGTGCCAGTGCCCACAGCTTACGACCGCCTTTCAACACGCCCGCAGTTTCCAGTTCAAAGCCAGACTGCTCAGTCAGATCGCGGTAGAACTCTAGGATGTCCATTGGCTGCACCACCTTGTAACGCTTACTAACTACAGATAGCGCATCCAAGGTATCTGAGCGATACAACACTTTCTGATCGGCAAAGCTGTTCAGCATCTCGCCACCTGACCAGTGTTGGGCTGAGAAACGCACAGGGGTTTCGTTGATCTTCCAATCCATACCGGCCTCGTGTGCCCAGACGTCGATGGATTGTTTTTCGGTCAGGCGATTGCCTAAACCATGCCAAGGGGTATCGCCCACATAGGCCATGCTGTCGATTAAATGTGCCATGATAAAGCTCCAAGAATAGAAAAACGGATTGAGGGAAAACAAATGGTTAAACGTAAAAAAGCCGCTCTGTTTTTTATTACAGAGCGGCCTGATGTATTGAGAGAACAACGAATGATGTAAAACCTAGGTGCGTGCTTGGAACCGATAGCCGCACTTCAGGCATTCGCAGTTGTTCAAGATACTGTCATCGACACGAGCGCCTAGCTCCTCACCGGCACGACTACCGGCAACACCACCAACTAGACCACCCAGCAATGCACCGGATAAACCACCCAGCACCACGCCAACCGGCCCACCCACTGCTCCAAGGCTTGCACCGATCTTTGCACCGGCACTACGCCCAGTAACACCACCGGCAATACCGGCAGCACCCCCGACCGCGCTACCAATACGACGAGCATGGTTTTTAGTGTTGATTTGAGACGAACCACATGACGGACATTGCATCACACACCTCCTGAAATTGAGTCAATAAAAAGGCCCTTCCACTGCCCTCATACCACATTGGTATGGGGGCGAACGGGGGGGCTTTTTTTCGATCAGATTGTTTGATCACAGAGGTAATATGTGTCTGAATTTATTTGGGATCGTGCTTATTAGATGTCTTCAAGTGCGAGCGTTATGACAGTCCGTCGGCAGGGTCATTACCGCTTGAGGACAATATAGAGAATCACGGCGACCATGATCAGTCCGCCTACTGCTTTACCAAATGACGGGAACATCACTAGCGGCCAGAACACCCCTTGCAAGATGTTGTAGAAGACTGGCTTGTAGTTATACGCACCCCAGATGGCTTGATAAAACGCATAGAACAAGCCGATCACACCGTATACACCGGCAACCCACGTCGCTATCATTTTCGTCTGAGCATTCATTATTTACCCCCTAATGCAAACTTACCCACTGCGGTCAACACCATTAAAAAGATCAAGAAGCCAATCACCGGCAGACCAAACATCAACACGAATGCACCGATAAACAGCAGACCGGCAAAGAAGCGCATGCCTTACTGCTCCATGTTGCACTGCATCGCAGTCTTGAGCATCGACTCTTGAAACTCTTCACTTGGACTGTAAGTCATGACTTCACGCTCGACTTGCTCAGACCCGTACTGATCTTCTAAAGTCTCGTATATACATGAACATACAGAGCTATCTGACATCTGTTTACAGCCTTTCATAAAACTACGCTCAGCCTTACTACTACAGCCAGACAGCAGCAGCACCCCGAGTCCCACCACCATCATTGATTTAATCTGTTTCATTGGTCAGTCCATTAATATCCCAAATCGGGATATTCCTAGAAGCCGTCAAAACTGTCAAGCTGTTTACTGGCATATTGGTCGATTCATGTCGAAAACAATTTATCAAGACCGCTACGCCCGTCTGGTTCATGCGCTTAGAGAAATACGTAAACAGAACAACGTGACCCAGATCCAACTGGCCGAGCGACTGGGCAAACCACAGTCTTATATCGCCAAGGTTGAGACGCTGGAACGTAAGCTGGATATTGTCGAATTTGTCGATTGGTGCAAGGCGATTGGTGCTGATCCGACGCTGTTGATTCGGGACTGTTTACTCACCTAATACGGGCTTAACCCGCGCCGATTAAAGCAGCGAACCGCCATAGTTTGCTGCGGCTATATGAGCGAGTATCTACCCGACTGGCGGGAACGTAAGCATCTGCTCAACAATATGCCTCTAGCGCCTTATACGGAAGCGTATAAGGCCGTCTAAGCCATCATTCGCTGTCTGCCACTTGATCTTGCGTGGGGCGGGTTTTAAACGTAAATATGCGTCATCGGTGAAGTCTCCCACCCAGTACATTTTTCTTCCAAAGCTCACCCAAGCTGTACTCTTCAAGCCACCCTGTCAACGAAGCAGCGTCCAACCGCTTAAACTGTGATGCACCGGCTATCTTATCAACGATAATCAGATCTTTAGGCTCGAACTCGTTGACCAACTCGACAGACTGTGTGGAGATAATTAACTGCTGCTCCAGAGAAGCTGAACGCATCAACGCGCCCAGCACGGTAATCGCATAAGGGGTAAGACCCAACTCCGGCTCGTCGATCAGCAACGTCGAAGGCATCAAGTCTTTTGGTTGTAAAAATACGGTCGCCAGACAGATAAACCGTAGCGTACCATCCGACAAAGCACTGGCAGTAAATGGCTCATCCTGCCCTGTCTCTGTCCACTCCAATTGGATTTTTTCTGGATTGGCAATCGTAGGACGTAGGCAGAAATCACCAAAAAACGGGACAACCAACTGAATCGTTTTGACAATTCGCCGATAGCTGGACTCATGCTGGATTTTTAAACGATATAAAAAAGCAGCCAAATTACGCGCATCGCCACGCAAATGCTGGTTATCGTTAATGTTGTGCAGTTGCTTCACTGTGGCAAAAGCACTGGTGTCATTGAAGTGATATAGCCGCCACATTTGCATGGCAGGAATCACATGATCGTAGACATCACTCCTGTTTTTATTGCTTAAAGAATAGCTTTCAAAATGCCCAGACTGTGCTTGTGAGTCACCGATCATATTGCACCACAAGCATTCGCGACTGAACATCATGCGATTGTCTTGGGTCGGCTCAAGGCTAAATTTATAGCTGTTGTTACCAAAGAAAACTTCTCCTTTAAGGGCTTCTGTTTTTTTACGCCCGAAATGTAAAAGGGCATCTGGCCCACCTGCCCTACCAATTGCTTCTTGTAGGCGCTGCTCCAATACTCGCTTGATTAAGCACAAAAAACCAATAAGATTAGATTTACCTGTACCGTTTGCGCCAACCAATACGTTGAGTCCGGAGAGAGGCAGATCGCATAGCTCAATCGACTTATAGCCATTGATCAGCAATCGGGTAATCTGCGCTTGCTGTGGATGGTCAACCATATCAAAGCTTTATCTCAAACAACTAGCACGTAAGCACAGCATGCGGTCTAAACCGTCGGCTGAGGGAATGTGTCTTAAACAAGCGCATCACAAGGCAAATTCATACGACGCAAAATTGACTGCGTCAACAACTTAAAATCAGTGTAAGCCAACTGTGCGGCATTAGCATGCGCACCAATCGCTCCATCGGCAGGCCGTAAGTAGAAAATCGGTTTACGCGCATCCTGCCCCATCGGAATCAAACTCTGATAATTCTTGAGCATCGCTATACAGTGCGGATCGCTCTCAATTGGCAAGGAAGCGACATCCGGCTCACCCAACACACTTAGGCGGTACTCATGCGGAATTCGCGCCAACCAACGGGTATACGCCTTAACAGGACGATCCAGACGTACCCCATGCCGCATCGCCACATAGCCGATTGGCTGCATTTCACCTTGTGGCAGGGTGAACTCTGCATCCGGCCAATTGTCTACTCGCTTACGCCAGCCTTGCCGCCACTCGCGCAACGTCGGGCCTAAGTTACGCAAACCCTGCAACGAAAATAAATCTGCCCCCAAGGGTACTACCACCGCATTAGACGCTAACAAGGCGGCTCGATTGATTGCACCCAAATTAGGTCCCACATCGAACACAATAACATCTGCTTCAAAATCAACAGCAGCTTGCTGTGCCATGCGCCAAAATGCGGTCAGTATGCGAAAAGGTCGGGTAAGGTTACGGTCGTTGAGTGCGGCGGCCCACACTTGAGACAGTTCATCCTCAAATCGGGAAAGTCCTAAATCCCCAGCCAACAGCCCTAGACGCGCGTCAATATACTGGATCTCTGGAATCTGAATATCACCTACATCCAACAATGGGCATACCCCTTGGTACACCGTACTGACTTGAACTGGGGCATCACTCCAGATTTTTTCCAATGTATCCTCGGATAGAAAGGCTGAGGTCAAATTGGCCTGCGGGTCTAAATCGACACACAATACGCGCTTACCTAAATCAGCCATCATCCATGCGGTGTGATAAACCAAAGAGGTTTTTCCTACCCCACCTTTGTTATTGAAAAAAGTAAGAATCGGAATGCTCATGCTTATTTTCTCACAATCGCTAATACGTGCTGTGCATTCACCACAAACTCAAGATCTGGCTGCTGGTTATCACGCAGCAAACGCCGAGCAGTGCTGATACCAACACCAAAACGCTGCACATATCCTAAGACTTTCATCGCTTCAGCAATGTTCGGATTACGATAATCAGTAATCCCTGCCTCACCAAAATTATCAAGATTCACTTGGCCAAACGGTCCACCTGCATTATGTATTTCAATGCGGTCGTTAAACCAACTCACCCGAATCGGGGCATGGGTATGCTCGTAAGAACGGTGCATCACCGCGTTACGCACCAACTGTTGTAGGGCGGCAAGCGGATAATCTGGGCGACGAAGCTCAGTTTCTGCCGACTGGATATCTGTGGCGATACGGATATGTGCCTGAAGTTTTTCGTCAATCCGACGCAACATATCGACCAAACGCCCGTCGATTGCCTCTTGATCAAGGATTGGGTCACTCAGCTCCATGCCATCAATCCGCAGAAACTGAATATAGGACGCAGGAACAAAATCACGCGGTCGCACACCACAGGTCAAACAACCCAAAACCGTTGGTATCGTCTGAGTGGTTGAAACGATCATACGTGTGGAAGAGAGACGCTGCTCGTAACTACGGCCATTGGCTTCTAAGATGTCTGGTGCAAACGCACTGGGTAGATATTCAGACTCAAAATAGCTGCGACTCAGGTCAGACAATTCTGCTGTATCAACGGGATGTAGATCAAAGGGCAGCAACTTAAAACGACGACGCTCATTGAGAATGGTTTCTTCCTGTTGAGTGGCAATGGCACGACGTGGCCCTGTACGAATCCAGATTCTCCCCTCGAAACGCACAGGCGGTGCATCTGCTGCTGCAACAGTGACCACAGCCACATCAGCCCCTTTTAGATGACGTTTTTCTACTAAGAGTACGGGAGGTGGTAGGATTCTACCATTGGATCGAATGTGTGCTAAATCTTGCAGTAGCTTGTCCGTGATTGGCAAATGACTCGGCGTGCCGTTATCCTTTACACCAATAAAAATAATGCTGGGATCGGCATGATTCGGTAAATTATTGGCAAATGCGCAGATGGCTTGAAGCACTTTGTCTTCGCCCTTAAAGCTTTCTTTTCGCTCAGCCCGATCACTCTCGACCTCATCAAGTAAGCGCTCTAGTTGCTCATCTGTTAAACGCATAAACTATCTCCATCGAACATCATTCTAGCGCAAATAGCCCGTGTTGTTTCAGGACGACTTCGCCAACCAACACGGACTTAGATTGTATGCTTTGACTCAAGCAAACAGTAGACATAATCGCCTAATGTCACCCAAGCTTCCCGCATCTCTTTGGCGTAGTCATAGCGCAGATAGGTGCGCTTGACTTTGTTCTGCTCCAAGTGGTTCATACAACGATCTGCAACGTCTGGCATCACGCCCAGCTTCACCATCAGAGATGCACCAGTACGCCGTAGATCATGCGGTGTCCAGTAGCCGCCTGAGAGTTGTAGCGCATCAAAATACTGGCTACGCCGACTGATCATCTTGCTTTGGTCAGACTTTTGCCGGTCGGTGACTTGCTTAGTGACCGACTTTGGACAGACTGCGCTAGTCTTATCACGGTTCGGAAAACACCATTGTGACGTCCCGTTAATTGCTTGAATTTTATTAAATTGCTCAACTGCAAAATCGGACAGGTAGATCAAGTGTGGTCTGGCGTTTTTGCTGTTTTCGGCAGGAATCATCCACTCGCGCTTGTTCAAATCGACATGCTTCCACTCAGCACTCAGGATCTCACCAATACGACAACAGGTCGCCAGTGCAATCCATAACGCTGCCTGACTGGTTACAAGCAGATTGGCATCAGTGAACTTGATTGATAACTCTACGATTTCTTCATCGCTCAGGATACGGTCACGCTCATTATCCGTGCCAAATACCTTGGCCTTATTGATCGATGCCGTTGGGTTTGAGTCCAGATAATCACGCTCAACTGCAAAATTAAACATCTGCCGAATCATCGAGAAAATCGACTTTGCCATGATCGTTACACCACGCTCAAGCAGTGCATCGATTACGGTCATCACATCGCCCTTACGGACATCTTCGGCAAACAGATCCCCAATCAGCGGGAGGACATCCTTTTCAAACATCCGGCGTACCTCTGCCCCACCGTCTTTGCGCTGGATAATCTCCATACGCATCCACTGCTCAAACAGGTCTCGCACAGTACGGCGATTATTCAGCCGTGCAAGCTCTGCTTCAGCGTCAGCCTTCTCTTTGGCGAGCTTTGCCATTTCTGCCTCTTGTACGGCCTTACGATGCGCCTCCTCTGCTTCAAGGTGCGATTTGATGTCTTTGATCCCTGACTTGTGTAGCGTCGCAAACTGTGTAGCGCGACCACGAGCATCTGTCAGTGTGAGTGTACCGTTGGCTCCTGTACGGTCATACGACCCTAACGGCAGCACCTCTCGCTTTTTTTGGCTGTTCATGTAGATGAAATAAAATAGTCTTTCACCACTGGGGGTTACACGCGCTGCTAAGCTACCATGCCCCCAGATGATCACCTCATAGAACCATACGTCACTATCACTAGGCTTTACACCAAGTTCTTTTGTGGTAATGCTTGACCTTGCCATACTGAACCCTTTGATGTACCGAATAATTTGTATCTTATCCCCGTTGGCAATTGGTTGGCAATTGGTTGGCAATTGGTTGGCAATTGATACAAGCCGAGGATAAACACCTATGGACGCCAGTAGACACTAAATCCGATTAAATACATGATTTTATTATATTTATTTAAAATAAAAGATACCTCGGTAGACACCTATAGACCCCCAAATACACCAATTAACTAATATGGGGTGTAAGAGGTAGAAGGTTCGAATCCTTCCGTCCCGACCATTTATCTGTTTACAGTGGTTCGCCACTGACCAAAAACCCTAGAGCCGCAAGGCTTTAGGGTTTTTTTATGCTCGGAGCAGTACAGTCAGATACAGCTAAAAACACCAGCAAAAGTTAGGATGATTTTGGCGACGCCAAGTATCTCCCAACAATTTAACATTTAGGGCTCATTGAGTACTACTACCCTACCTATTCAACCGCTAATCTACATTATCTTGTAACCATAACATTCAAAATGCTTATCTGGCCTGTGCATCTTGGATGCCCACACCTCTTTTACTTCAGTGAGTACTGGCGATGAATAGCCTGAACTTTAATATTGATAGTACCGCCATCTGGGCACTGCTCAGCGCGGCTGCTATTAAAGTGTTTGTAGCATTACTCTTATGGTTTGTTGGCCGTTGGTTGATTGGCCTTTCGGTCAATATGGCACGACGTGGTCTTAACGCACGGCATATTGACCCCACCCTGATTCGGTATGGCCTATCCATCCTGAATGTGTCACTGAACATTCTGCTCGTGGTCGGTATTTTGGGATATTTTGGCATCCAGACCACCACGTTTGCTGCTGTCGTCGCTGCCGGTGGGGTCGCAATTGGGCTTGCTTGGTCAGGGCTGCTGTCCAACTTTGCCGCAGGTGTTTTCTTGATTATTCTACGCCCGTTTAAAACTGGCGATTTTATTAGCGCAGGTGGTGTCACCGGCACAGTGACTGAGATCGGTTTATTTGCATCGACTATTAATACGCCTGACAATGTCTCGACCATCGTGGGTAACAATAAGATTTTTTCGGACAATATCCAAAATTTCTCAACCAACGCGTTTCGGCGGGTTGATCTGCAAGCACAGTTGGCAGGCAGTGTCGATCCGGCACAAGCGGCTGCGCTACTCAAGCATGCGATTGTCCAGATTCCAAACGTACTGGCCACACCCGCACCAGACATTGAGATTTTAGAGTTTACCTTAGTCGGTCCAGTGCTGGCCGTGCGTCCATATGCACATACAGATCACTACTGGCAGGTGTATTTTGACACCAACCGTGTGATTCGTGAAACGCTGAAAAACGCCGGTTTTGCCGCGCCGATGCCCGCACAAATGGTCGTCGTACAACAGCAGATTTAATACAGTCCTATCTGCTTAGGATTGGCCTTGTTGATGTGTTTCAGCAAGGCTTTCGTAGCTTGGACAAGCCCGCTACTGTGGCAGCAACCTGCACAATTTAGACAAAATCAAACCTCGGTCTACCATACTTCAACGATATCCGTGCGGGCAAACCGCTAAAATCAGCGTCAGGCTATGCCAGATCCAGTACAATCTTGGCCTGCTTTGGCTTATTTTTCGACACCGTAAGGATTTGATGATGGTCTGTGTTGATTCGATGCGTATGACGACCGAGTGCCGTGTCTGGGTAAAAACCGCACGACTGCTGCTTGGGGTGATCACTGGACTAAGCCTGACTGGGACAGCAGCGGCGCTGGAGCCGTATACCGCACAATATGGCTTTAACATCGACAATCGCTGGAGCGGTGAGTCCAGTCGGGTGTTGCGTAAAGACGGTGCTGACTGGGTCTACACGTTCACCGCGCGAGTTCCTGTGCTGGCCAACGCCACCGAAACCACACGGTTTAGTATTGATGATCAACGTAATGTGATCTCCAAAAACCACAATATGCGCTATAAAATCGTCGTGCGAAACAAAAACCTTGCGATGAATTTTGATGCAGCCAGCCGTAAAATCAATGTCGATGTGGGCGGCAAAAAATCCGTATTGGAGTTTAAAGCCGGTACGCTAGATGAACTGAACCTCGAATTTCAAGTGCGTGAAGACCTCAAAAAAGGCGCACTACAACCACAGTATCTGGTCGCGGATGAAAAGCGAGTCGAAGCAGTACGCTTTGTGCGCGAAGGTCGTGAGCAACTGAGCGTACCCGCCGGTCGCTATGACACGGTACGGGTACGGCGGGTGCATAACAACCCAAAACGCACCACCACTTTTTGGCTGGCACCGAGCCTCGACTATTTACCCGTGCGGGTCATGCAAAACGACGATGGCACAGTGTACGATTTTACCTTGAGTCGTTTTACCGCAAATTAACCCACTGCCACTCCTGAAAACCTTGTGACTACTGTTGTAACTTGGGCATCCGCTCGACCACCCACATCAGCCAAAACAGCGTGTGGGTGATCAGCAAGACCTCGACGCCATACACCAGCGCTGCCCAACCACCACGCATCGCGGCCAATACCGCACAGCCAAAATAAATAAATAACACCATGCCGACTAACATC
>JBAQKP010000293.1:0-8021 GCA_049301135.1 Moraxellaceae bacterium
CCACCGCGCCACCCGGTGGATGCAAACAACGACACAACAGCATCGCCGCAATCGCCAAGCCACCCGCCACTCCAGCCAGCAACCACAGCGGCACAGGCAGCCATTGTAAACAGGCCAACCCGACCAGCGCCGACACCACATTACCCCCGAACACTGACCACGGCTGTGCCAACGGACTCGACGGCACGACAAACAGTAACACTGCTGACGCTCCCATCGGCGCGATAAACCACAGCAGCAGATGTCCAAACAACAGATGACACAGCACTGCCGATACACTCAGCCCGATGAATGCACCCAGCACACTGTGTCGCCGCTCAGCCCAACTCATGTGCGGCGCGGCAGGCAGCCAATTCAGCAGCTTTAAAAAAGGTGTTTGCATCCTGACATCCCATTACCCACTGACGCTAAGATCACGATGACGCGGTGGATAAAATCTGTTGCCACACGCCGACCTGCCCCGCCTTGATCACTGGCACATTGCCCAGCTTAATCCACGGCATACTGTCGCCATGAAAATCACTCGATGTTGACACCTGCAAGTCATACTGCGCCACCAGCCGGTCAATCATCGCACGGGTCGCTGGTGGTTCTTGAAACGCAGGTAACTCCAACGCCCGCCCACCACAGGCGACAAAATCTGCCACCAGCCGCTTCAGCACATTCGCCGATAGTCCATAACGGGTCGGATGCGCCAACACCGACTGCCCACCACAGGCATGAATCAACTGCACCGCCTCTGCCATATGCATCCACTCTGGCGCGACATAGGCGGCTTTTTTATCACCCAGCCAACGATCAAACGCCTGCTGATGCCGCTGCACCAAACCTTGTTGTAACAGCCACTCAGCGATATGCGCCCGCGTCACTCGCTCGGCCTGCCCGTCAGCCATTGCCAGCAC
This sequence comes from Moraxellaceae bacterium, assembly GCA_049301135.1. Lineage (GTDB taxonomy): Bacteria > Pseudomonadota > Gammaproteobacteria > Pseudomonadales > Moraxellaceae > JAYXXU01. The sequence continues at coordinate 903 of JBAQKP010000293.1, forward strand.
ATCCGGCCACGCATCGCGCTGAATGTATGGTTGCAAACGCTGACAAATCAACTGCCCACGCGCTGCCCGCACGTGTTGTTGCTGTTGCAGTGCAGCTTGTAACTGTACCAAATCAGTCATGCCCAACCCGACAATATGCACCGAGACTGGCTTGCTGGCGGCAGGTTTAACCCACTGCGCCGATAGCTCAATGCCATTAATCAAATCTATACCCAACAGTGCTGCGACTTCGCGCGCTTCAGCCAGACCATCAATCGTATCGTGATCGGTCAGTGCCACGCGGTCAATCTTGGCTGCCGCCGCCGCGTGCATCAGTGCTGTCGGTGACAGACTTCCATCAGAAAAACGACTGTGCATGTGTAAATCGACGCGCTGCATCCTCTATACTTTCGCTTCTGCCATCAGACCTTCAGAGTAGCATGAAAGCGTTTTTGGATTTTATTCCGCTATTGGTGTTCTTTTACTTGTTTAAGACCGAAGACGTGTTTGTCGCCACACAGGGACTGCTGCTCTCGACCACAGCAGTCTACGCGCTGCATTTTGGCATGCAAAAAGGCAAGCTCGAAAAAGCCCAATGGATCACGCTATTTTTGACCATCGGTTTCGGCGCACTGACCCTGCTGCTGCACGATGATATTTATATTCGCTGGAAATCCACCGTGATTAACTGGCTGTTTGGGGTGATTTTTATCATCGGTAACTATGTGCATTTTGGCAAAGGCGAACCCAAAGCGCTGACAGAACGTATGCTTGGCTCGGTGTTTGAGATGACACATGCACAGTGGAAAGCGCTGGCGTGGGTGTGGGCTGCGTATTTCTTTGTGCTGGGCGGCGTGCATTTATGGTTTGCGTTTATTTTGCCTGAGTATTGGATCGACTTTAAAGTGTTTGGCTCGATGGGCATTACACTGGCTTTTTTTGTCGGCAACTTTATGTTCCTACGCAAATTTATGAAACAACAACCTTAAGCCAGACCGACTGATTTGGAGTGATTGATATGCCATTATTTTCGATTGTTTGCACCGATGCACCGAATAGCCTTGAACAACGTCTGGCCGTGCGACCACAGCATTTGGCGCGTCTACAAGCCCTGCACGCCGAAGGTCGGCTGGTGTTGGCGGGCCCCAATCCAGTCGATCACGCCGATCTAAGCCAAGGTTTTACCGGAAGCCTGTTGGTGTTGGATTTTCCAGATCGTGCCAGTTTGGATGCTTGGCTGGCCGAAGAACCCTATACGCTGGCAGGGGTTTACGCTACCATCGTCGCGAGTCCCTTCCGCCAAGTGCTGCCTTAACTGTGCCGCACATCTATGGTTAGCCTGTTGTTTATGCCGAGTTCTTTATCGACGTCTCTGTGGACGCTGCGCCCCACTGCTGCCTGCTTGCTGGTGCTGACGGCGATCCATACGCCTAGCGTTTATGCAAGTGCAGCACAACCGCACAACGTGCCAACTACCCGCGTGCCGACGACAAGCGCGGTTGCTGCCAGCACAGACCGTCCTGCCGTGCCGCCAGCCAATAACAATCGTCCCATGACTGCACAGCAATATATTCAGCAGCAACATGAACTGCGGCAAGAAGTTAAAAAAATGCAGCAGCAAGTCGATCAGATCGCTGAAGCGCATCAAGCGGCGATGACCCAAAATCAAGCGCTACAACTGGCCAACGATAATCTATCGGTACAGGTCAAAGTACTGCAATCCGAGCAAAGCGCGCAGATGTTTTTATATGGTGCAGCGACGATTGGGATGGGCGGGATTATGGGTTTTATTTTGGGCAATGTGATGGCACGACGGCAGCGCCGCTGGTAGCCTGAGCTTTTGCAACACTATCCATATTCAACACACTCAATGCTGTAATTAGCCAGACCCATCCTCATGCGCGAACCGATTCAAACCGCCGAACTCGACTGGCAGGCGACACCGCTTGGTGAGACTCCGCTGTCACGTCAATTCGGCGACGTGTATTTTTCTCGTGCGAATGGCTTGGCCGAAACGCAATATGTATTTTTGCAGGGCAATGACCTGCCGCAGCGTTTGGCACAACTCGGCGCGTATGATTATTTTGTGGTCGGCGAAACGGGCTTTGGTACGGGCTTAAACTTTCTGGCACTGTGGCAATTGTGGCGACAAGTGCGCCCCGACAACCACAGCCGCTTGCACATGTTCAGCGTCGAAAAACACCCGCTCACACTAACCGACCTGCGCCGCGCCTTGGCCAACTGGCCGGAGTTAGCCGACATGTCTGCGCAGTTGTTGGCGCAATATCCACCGCCGTTGTCGGGTGTGCATCGGCTGATTTTTGCCGAGGAACGCTTGTCGTTGGATATTTGGCTGGGCGATGCCGCCGAGTGCTTGTCGAAGATTTATAGCGAACGTCCGATACAGGCGTGGTTTTTAGATGGCTTTGCACCGGCCTGTAATCCAGAACTGTGGCAGGCGCAAGTGATCGATCAGATCGTGCGGCTGTCGGCAGTGGGCACAACCTTTGCGTCATTTAGTGTGGCGCAGGTGGTCAGGCAGGGTTTAGCGGCACATGGCATCAGCGTCACGCGTCCGAAGGGCTTTAAATATCGCCGTGAAATGCTCAAAGCCCACTGGCCGCAGCCCGAATCCGACACTCCAACAGCCTCGACCAATAGCACAGAACAGCTTTTGCCAATTGCAGTGATTGGAGCAGGTATCGCGGGACTGTCTTGTGCGTATGCTTTGGCACAGCGTGGTTATGCGGTACAGATTTTTGATCAATCTAAGCCGCTGGCCGGTGCGTCGGGCAATCCACGTGCGCTGCTGATGCCCAAACTCACCCCACTCAGCCACGTCAGCGAGCATCTGCATACACTGGGCTGGCTCTCCACCCTGCGCTGGTGGTCGGTCTGGCAACAAGATATGCAAGTGCTTGAACAGACTGGCGGCTTAAGCCTGCATACAGAAAAACATCAGATTGAGTTTAATAAACTCGCTAACTATCCGACCGAGATTACACAGGCTTACAGCGCGGCTGAGTCCAGCCAGACCAGCGACACTGCGCTGACCACCGATGCGCTGTGGATCGAACACGCTGCCCTACTGAATCCGGCAGCACTGGCTGACAGCGTGTTGGCGCATCCGTTGATCAGCCTGCACACGGCACAGGTCACACAACTACAGCGGTCTGCTGCTGGCTGGCAATTGGACACCGCCAATGGTGTTCTAAAAACAACATTTCAACACGTCATCGTGTGTACTGCGCTGGCCAGTCAGCAGCTCTGCCCCAGCCTGCCTCGCTTGAATCCGATTCGTGGTCAACTGTCATGGTGTACTGCGCCCGCTGGCAGTCCAGCAGTGTCGCTATCCTATGGCGGCTATTGCGCTCAGTTTGGACAAGACGGTCAGCCGCAACTGTTATTCGGTGCATCGTTTATTCGACAAGACGACCAAACTGATCTGAGAATAGAGGATCACCAACACAACGCCGCCCTACTCGCCGACGTGCTACCGGATCTGGCAGCTGCTTTACCAGACTCGGCAACGTGGCAAGGTCGTGCCTCAATTCGGGCGCAAATGCGCGATTATTTACCGTTGGTTGGGGCTGTACCGGAGCAAGACGGCGTTTGGGTTTTGGCGGGGTTGGGGTCAAAAGGCTTTGCGTTTGCGCCGTTGTGTGCCGAGTTATTGGCGGCGCAAATGTTTGGCGAGGTGTGGCCGGTATCGGCTGCGTTGGGGCATAAACTCCGCGCTAGTCGTGCTGCACCTGAAAAAGGTTGATTTAACACAACACCGCCACTGTGGGCGGTCTGTCGTCGTTTAGGCGGGTTGGTCGATTAGCTCTATGCGGATATGCTTGCCTAATGCCTGCGCCGCACTTGCCAACGTGGTTAAGGTCAAGCTGGTGTCCTCTTCATCGAGTAACCGATTCAAAGATGATCTACTGGTATGCATTCGTTTTGCCATTTCGGTCTTGGTCAGATGCTGGGCTTTCATGGCCTGTTTAAGCTGCCATGCTAGTACCCGCTTGACTGCCACGGCTGATACTTCGTCCAAGATCCCTTCACTGTTTAGGAAGCTGTCAAAATCACTACCGATGTGCGGATTGTGAGTGGTCATAGCGTTTGTCCTCTCAGTTGCGATAATCGTGTTTTTGCCAAGTCCAAGTCAGACGACGGGGTTTTTTGCGATTTCTTGATAAACCCATGTAACAAAACCATACGCCCCTCGACAATCGTAAATAGCACCCTTGCGATTTTGTGGTTTAGGCTAATTCGCACTTCCCACAAACCTTGCTCCAGCTTGCGCACCAACGGCATACCCAAAGGCCAACCAACTTGAACCGTTTTGATGTCCTCGCCAATCGTGCGCCGCTCTGTTGGCTCTAAAGCCTTTAACCAGTCCCGAACCGGCTCTGTTCCTGCATCGCTACGGAAAAAAGCCACTTGCAACACGATCGGTATCGGTTCGTTTGTCATTATCCACCGTATAGCATCGCTGTTTATAGAAGTGTACCAAATAAAGTACACCAAGTGAAATTTGACACAAAACAAAACCGCCACGGTGGGCGGTGATGCTGATGGGCTTGATCACTTGCGCGGTCGTTTATTCAATATCTAGCGGTGGCAAACCCCGCACGATCTTCAAGGTGGCGAGGCTGACGGTGATCACTCGTTGCAATAGTTCCAGCGGATAGCGTGGGTTGTGCATGGTTTCGATTGCCCAGTCGTTGGCGTCGTTGACGATGCCGCTGTCTTTGTCGATTTTGACCGATTGGCGTTCCATGACCCAGTCCAGCGCGGCTTTGCCATTCACCACATAGTCGTAGGCTTCGAGTGGAATACCGCTCAGGGTGATTTTATGGTTATAGATCACGGTGGTTTTGTCTTTACCTGCGCCAAACTTCATTTTGGTGACGTAGAAGTCTGCGTCGGTGAGTTGGTCTAGGTTGGTGTTAAAGCTGACTGGATAGGCTTCTACGCTTTCGTAGTTGAGGTGGTAGTGGGCAAGCTGGCGGCCTGCGTCACTGAAGTGTTTAAAGTCGGCATAGCTTTTGACGCGTGGGATACGCGGCAGTTCTTTGCTGAGGTTGTCGGCGTAGCGGGTGCGGTAGTCTTCGCTGTGTAGTAGGCCGTAGATGTAGTAAAACAGGTCTTCTTTGCTGATCGTGTCGCCATTGGTTTGGCTGGCGTAGTAGTCGGCAAAGTGTGCTAGGCCGTCGTCGGTGATGGCATCGCGGCGGGTGTATTGCGGTACTTTCGAGTTGTCCAATCCATCATCGGTGCGACTGAATAAGTCGTCGGTTGCTGTGGCTTGGGTAGTCGGTTCGTAGAGGTATAGCGGGAAGCACTGTGCGCCTGCTTCCAAACTGTTCAAATCCACAATTTTATCAGAAATTATGCAGGAAGCACCCTTTTTCCCGCCTATACCAGTGGTACAAATTATTAAGTTACTAATATTCACAGTGGGAAATATTTTTATCATTTGATAATGTCTTTGGTTTAGATTCTTGTTGTAATAAAGCCATTGTTTTGTGAATGGCCTATAAATAGACTTACTCAAATTTTTCTCAATGAAAGACAGTCTGACGTTGTTTGCTAAGTCTTTCTTTAATGTATCAGTCCAACTTATTTTTGTTTTATCGTTTCTAATAAAACTGTCAATCATTTTTTTGTCACATGCAGAGTCAGTTAATCTGTCCAACTCTTCGTTATAAAATGCAATCATACCTGTCAATTTTTCTTGCATTTTTTTTGCAGACGATTGGTAGCACCAAGCATCTCTGTTTGTAGCAATTCCCAGTGAATAATTGTGAAAAATCGCGGGCGAACTTTTATCTTTTTTGTCCCCTAGGCTTATAATTTCACTGAAATCGTCATCGCGCTGACTTAGCCAGTCGCCATGCTGATCAGGTGTAATCCTTTGCCATAAGTCAGCATCGTTAATTGCCTGAACACTAGAAAATTCTGAGATTTTATCTAATTTTTCCTCACGGCTGAGGTAGTCACCAATATCATAAAAGTGAATTTTTCCAGCTTCGGTTGCATTTGGATTTTTCACCAATAGACTAATGGCAATCGGTGCGCGACTACCACTGCCAAATATTTTACCGCCTTCTTTACGTGACCTCTCGCCTGATGTACGCTGATTACCGCGTAAGTGAAAAATATATAAACTACTAAATTCATCAGCTAAACACTTGCGTAGCCCATCAGCGGTATTGGCCTCAATCCATCCTGCATTGGTGACAAAACCAATTATGCCTTGATCACCCAGACGATCACTAGCCCAGCGAATTGCCCGAATATAAGAATCATAAAGTCCTTTAGAAAGTGTAGCATTTGATTTTTCTGCATAAGTTTTTCTAATTCGACTATCCAGATGTGGGTAACTCACGTTGTCATTATTATCATTTTCACTTTTTTGTCCGATTGAATAAGGCGGATTACCCACAATCACTCGAATATCCAAGCTCTTTTGACGGGTACGCCGTGCGCTGTTATCCACCAGCACTTCACTGACCAAATCATCCTTCTCATACATCTGGAACGTATCAGTTAAACAAATACCCTCAAATGGGGTGTACTCGTCAATCACCCGCCCATGATACGACGCTTCAATGTTAATCGCGGCAATATAATAGGCCAGCAACACAATCTCATTGGCGTGTAACTCATGCTTATATTTATGCACCAACTCCGCATCACTGATTAAATCACTCTGAATCAACCGACTGATAAACGTCCCCGTCCCCGTAAACGGATCAATCACATGCACACCCTTGCTGCCGATGGTCTGCCCAAACTCCTGCTGCAACACATCATTGACACTATGCAAAATAAAATCGACCACTTCAACAGGCGTATACACAATGCCGAGTTTTTCAGTCATTTTTGGAAAAGCATTGCGGAAAAACTTATCGTATAACTCGACGATGATTTTTTGCTTGCCTTCGGCACTATCAATGCCTTTGGCGCGTTCTTTCACACTGTCATAGAAGCTGTTCAGCGTATCGGCTTCTTTGTCCAAGCGATGCTCATTTAGAATATCTAAAATCGGTAGTGTCTAAATCAGACGTGTTTCATATATTTGTCTGACCTCGTGATTGTACTGCAAGATAAAGGCATGAAGTACAGCCTCGTGGTTTTCCTTAG
>JBAQKP010000294.1:0-3234 GCA_049301135.1 Moraxellaceae bacterium
GCGTTTGTCAGTGCGCCGTCTGAACAAGGTGGCACGGGCGCGGTGTTGGTGCTGCTCAAACGCGCAGAATCCAGCCGTAGCCACACCAATTAAAGCCTGAACTGCTTCTGACTGGGCGATTTGATCAAAAAACACTCTGATCCGCCTGTTTCTTTGTTTTGCAATGCACTACCCTAGCGCGTTGTCTTGCCAGTGTTAGATTTTTGATGAATACGATGCAACAGTCCTATGCCAACCTGATCCAATCGATTGGTGAAGACCTTGATCGGCCGGGTTTGCTGGACACCCCGCAACGGGCAGCCAAGGCGTTTTCATTTCTGACCCAAGGCTATCAGCAGACGCTGAGTGAGGTCACCAATCAGGCGATCTTTCCATCGGATAATCGTGAGATGGTGTTGGTGCGCGGTATTGAGTTTTTTTCGTTGTGTGAGCATCATTTATTGCCGTTTATGGGGCATGCACACGTGGCGTATTTGCCCAATGGTCAGGTGCTAGGTCTGTCTAAAATGGCGCGGATCGTCGATATGTATGCGCGGCGCTTGCAGATCCAAGAAAACCTAACCCAGCAAATCGCCCAAGCGGTGATGGATGCGACTGGTGCGCGCGGGGCTGCGGTGGTGATGGATGCGCAGCATATGTGCATGATGATGCGTGGCGTGCAAAAACAGGATTCGAGTACGCGGAGTATTTCGATGTTGGGGCAGTTTTGTAGCGATAATCAGGCGCGTAATGAGTTTTTGGCGACTTTGCCGCCATCTAAGTATTGATGGGGCTACTAGTTATGCGAAAAGAGCTTGTCGAAATCTACTCAGATGCAAGTAATGCTGCGATCATGCGGCATCCAGAAAGAACGTTCCCAGCAATAATGATACAAGGTGATACGCTTTTCTCTTTGTTCACGAGGGTAAATCAAGCGATTGATACTGCTAAAATTAGGCTAGACGAAGACGAACTGGATGAACTTATTGGGGTTCGCGATTTTTTACAAGATATGCTTTTGCACTATAAGTCGGTCTTAATTGAGCACAATATACCTTTGCCATTTTTCGACGATACTAAAGGATAAAGACCACAAAGTAATGTGCGCCATACGCACCGATCAATTTAACGCCCATCACCATGCAAACGCCAAACCCCATCTGACGTACGCTTGCCCATCACCGCCAACACCAATACCAAGCTCAGCAATAATAACAAATACCACGAACCGACTTTACCCCAGCCAACCCAATGCCACTGCTCCACCTGCGATGGATACAACCAAATATTCGTGTAGGTTGCAATATTCTCGGCCAGCCAAACCAACCCCGCCAAACCCAACAACAACGGCAAAAACCACAGCGTCAGCGCACGGCCAGCCACCTGCAAGGTCAACCGCGTGCGCGCAAACAACAACACCGACGCAATAAATAACCCAAGCCGAATATCCGGCAGCCAATACTTGGTAAAAAAGTTAAAATAACACAAGGTCGCCAGCAACCCCAACCACGACAAACGCGGCAAACCACTAAACGACACCTCAAACAAACGCAAACCACGCGCCAAAAAACTGCCGACCGCCGAATACATAAAACCGGCAAACAGCGGCACAGTCAAAATCCGAAAATGCCCCGCTTCAGGATAATGCCAAGAACCGATCTGGGGCGCGGTTAAAAACAACTCCATCAGCATCGCCAGCACATGAAACAGCGCAATCACCCAGACTTCACGCGGAGTTTCCAGCTTAAAATAAATCAGCCACGCTTGAATCAATAGCGCATAGATCAACAAAAAATCATAGCGATACAGCCCAAGCAGCGGCCAATCGAGTTGCGCAGTGATGACAAACGCTAGCAAGAGCAATCCGCCGAACAAACCGGCGGACAGACCACGATAAACCACCTGAGCTAGCATCAGTATTTGGTCTTCATTGCTGCAACAACATTAACGCCCAGCAAAATACGGCGCACTCAACTCATGCACCGCCTCAACAAACACACCAGCATGCGCCGGATCGACCCACTGCGTGATGCCGTGCCCCAAATTGGCGACATAACCAGTCGGTACGCCATCTGCATACGCATCCGCCAACATCGCCTTGACCGCTTGCCGAATCCGCGCCGGTGAGCCGTACAGCGTATTCGGATCGAGATTGCCTTGCAGCGCGACTTTGCCTGCCACAGTCTGCCGTGCAGTTTGTAGCGAAGTCGTCCAGTCTAGGCCAAGTGCATCCGCGCCAATCCCGCTCATCACCGGCAACCACTGCCCGCCGCCTTTGGTAAATATAATCACCGGCACACGGCGACCGTCATGCTCACGGATCAAGCCTTTAACGATTTTTTGCATGTAGTTCAGCGAAAATTCGACATATTCGCGGTGTGCCAATGCGCCGCCCCAACTGTCAAAAATCTGTACCGCTTGCGCACCAGCCAGAATCTGCGCATTCAGATACTCGATCACCGCGTCCGCCAGTTGATCGAGTAGCGCATGCAATAATTCTGGTGAGCGATACAGCATCTCTTTGGTATGGCGAAACTCGCGCGAACTGCCGCCCTCGACCATATAGGTCGCCAGCGTCCACGGACTACCGCTAAAGCCAATCAACGGCACTTGACCACCGAGCGCCGAACGAATCGCCCGCACCGCATTCATGACATAGTCGAGCGAATCATTTGGATCAAACTTCGGAATCGCGGCCAGATCAGCCTCTGTGCGAATGGTCTTGTGAAATTTAGGGCCTTCGCCGGTTTCAAAATACAACCCCAGCCCCATCGCATCGGGAATGGTCAAAATATCACTAAACAAAATCGCCGCATCTAACGCATAACGGCGCAGCGGCTGCAAGGTCACTTCACAGGCCAGATCAGTGTTTTTACATAAACTTAAAAAATCACCGGCTTGCGCACGGGTTGCCTTGTACTCTGGCAGATACCGACCGGCTTGCCGCATCATCCAGACCGGAGTGCAATCAACAGGCTCACGCAGCAACGCCCGCAGGAAACGATCATTTTTTAGCTCAGACACTGACAACTCCATGATCCGCAGATCGATTTCATGATGGCGTGAATCATAACAAAAGCGCAGCACATGCTGTAGCACAGCATCAACACAATGACCATTTCGCCACAATTGACGGCCATAAAAAAAACCAATCCACCAACAGTGTAATGCTGGTCAGTTAGGCAAATGGGGAGCTTTTGCAGGGAAGCCTGAGTGCAATTGTTTGAGCCATGGATGGCGAGTTTTGCACGAAAA
>JBAQKP010000295.1:0-5944 GCA_049301135.1 Moraxellaceae bacterium
CGGATGTGGCATTTGTCGATTGGAACTTTAGCCAGACCACCGAGGAAGATTATCAGTGGTGTGTTGATACGCTACATGCGATGGATAAAGAGATTTATATCGCAGATTTTCAGCATCTGGGCGTGTATGCCTGCCGAATCTTAGTGCCCAGCATGTCAGAGATTTATCCGATTGATGAACTACAGTGGGAAAACAACAGTATTGGCAACCAAGTGCGACCAGCCTTGCTCAAACTGCAAGACCTGAGCAAAGCGCAAAGCAAGCAACTGCTGAAAAACTTGCTGTCACTGGATCTGCCGGATGAACTGGCGATTACCACCCTGATTGGCCTAGCGGCTGAGCCGGATAGCCTGTGGAAAAGCCTACGCATGGGCGAGCTGAAAACCCTTGCGGCGTTGGCCTGTGGTAACTTGGATGAAGCCCTTGAAGGTTGTGCGTGGATTGCCCAGTTTGGGCAGTTACCCGCGCAACGCTTACGCCTCTATCGCTGTATTGCCAGCATGATTCAACTGGATGATGTTGCACCATTTACCCAGCATGTCACGCTGTTGTTTGGTGCAGATACCGTTGCGCAAGCACAGGCGCTACTGCAACGCGAGCAGCAATATTTAGGTTTAGATAATCTCGGTGCTGATATGCACGGCAGTCGCGTGCATGAGCAACTGTTGATTGCGTATGACAAAGTCTGGGCAGGTGCGCGGACGGTTTAAACTGCCCGCTATCTGCTGTTTTAGGCAATTTTCTCTAATCGAGCCGGTACGCATTTATGCCAAGGTGTACCTGCAAACGCATCACGGCGGCTGTTGTCAGTCAGTTCGTTCGGCGCAACGCCTTGATGCACCACTGTACCGTCGGCACGCCGATAATCCAAACCTTGACCGTTCGGCAACGAGATATGTCCGCGCTGCATCATTTTTGACAACTCCAAAGGCACTTGCACCGTACCCCGACGGGTACTCAGTTGCACCAGATCACCATCGACACAGTCCAGCGCCGCCGCATCGTCTGGATGAATCCGTAGGGTGCCAGACTTACCCCGCTTATGCCAACTGGCATCCCGAATCGCCGTGTTTGCCGTATCGGAACGCCGCTCACCGGCTGACAAGGTCATTGGAAACTCGCTGTCTTGCTGTGGTTTAAGCTGTGACAGTGCCGCAATATCTGGCAATAACTCTGCAATATCCAAGGTAATACGATGTTCTGGCCGACCAATAGCTTGCCAGCTCTCCTCAAGCGTGCGCTCGGCATACACCACACCGGACGGCTGGTCGATAATCGCCTGAAACAAGCGATCCCCCGCCAGCGGCGCTAGGCCAGCAAAGCCTGCCCGCGCGGCAGTTTTGGGATTATCCAGCACATGCAAAATACTTAAAATCCATACCAACGCTGCGGCTTCCATCCCTTGGGGTAAGGTCTGCCCCAGCGTGCGATATAAAATCACCGGCGCGTATGGGATCACTTTTTTCGAGCGGGCAGCTTGGGCGGCAAATGCCAACGCAAAGGCTTTACGCGCCAACGGCTGCCGTAAAACACTCAACTCACCCAACTTGCGAGCGCCGATTTTCAATTGATCGAGTTTTAATGCCAGCCGTAACGGACGGTAATCTGCTTCGGACAGCTCTCCCATTGCTTCGAGTAATCGCGCATGAATCTCGGCTTCCGGCAGCGTACCGGCGAGTGGTGCAAACAACGGCTGCCGCACTTGAAAGGCGTTTTTTGGGAATTCGATATTAAAAAACGTTGCTTCGGCTTTTTCAAACTGACTCGATGCAGGTAGGACATAATCGGCTTGCCGTGTGGTTTCGGTCATCGCCACGTCGATCACCACGCTAAACTCCAGCGCCCGAATCGCCTCACGCATGCGCTGACTGTCAGCCAGTGAATGTGCTGGATTGCCGCTTTCGACAATCAGTGCACGGAAGCGGTCGGGGTGATCGGTCAAGATTTCATCTGGAATGACGTTACACGGAATCAAGCCAATGATGATCTTCGAGCCAGTCACGGGACTGACCCGACTGGCCGGTTTACTGCTCGGTTGGTTTTTTGCTTTGTTTGATGATTGGTTTGATGCTTTTGTTGACGATTTTGATTTGCCGATGGTTTCACCCTTACTGGCTTTAGCCAATGAGAAAAACGGCACAAACGCATTGGCTGTGCCCGCACGGCCATAATGGGGTCAGTTCACGAAACGGAAATTAAAGCACGCTAAGCCTCTCCAGATGTCCGTAGTGGCCTGAACCGCCCCTGAATGATCTCTTGGGTCTGTGGCCAGATGTAATCGCCGGTCAGGAGAATGTGCTCCCAGCCGAGTGGCGACAAGTGACTCAGCAGTGTTTCGTCAATCTGCTTGCCCGAATCCCTCAGCGACTGCACGGCTCGCTCAATGTAAACCGTGTTCCACAGCACAATCGCGGCTACCACCAAGTTGAGGCCGCTGGCGCGATAGCGCTGGTTTTCGAAGCTCCGGTCGCGGATTTCCCCGAGTCGGTTCAGGAATACGGCGCGTGCCAGAGCGTTCTTGGCCTCCCCCTTGTTCAAGCCAACCTGCACGCGCCGACGCAGCTCGACATGCTGCATCCAGTCAAGCATAAACAGCGACCGCTCAATTCGCCCAAGTTCACGCAGGGCAACGGCTAGTCCATTTTGGCGCGGGTAGCTGCCGAGCTTGCGCAACATCAAGGATGCCGTCACCGTGCCCTGCCGGATTGAAGTTGCCAGCCGTAGAATCTCCTCCCAGTGCATGCTGATCTGTTTCACGTTGATATTGCCGCCCACCAGACCGGCGAGCGTCGGGTACTGCTTGGCATCACCGCGTATGTACAAGCGCTTGTCAGCCAGATCACGAATACGGGGTGCAAAGCGGAAGCCCAGCAGCTGTGTCAGGCCAAACACATGTTCAGTGAACCCAGCTGTGTCGGTATAGTGCTCCTCAATCCGCAAATCCGATTCGTGGTACAACAGACCATCCAGAACGTGGGTGGCGTCGCGCACCGCCGCATTGATGACCTTGGTGTGGAACGGCGCGTACTGATCGCAGATGTGAGTGTAAAACTGCACACCCGGCTCTTGGCCGTATTTCAGATTCACCTGCCCACCGGACTGTCCGCGGCCACCTGCCTTGAAATTCTGGCCATCTGACGATGACGTGGTGCCGTCACCCCAATAGGCGGCGAACGGCTGCCGCAACTGGGCATTCACCAGTTCGGCCAGCCCAGCCGAATAGGTTTCATCTCGGATATACCACGCGTGCAACCAAGTCAGCTTGGCATTGGTCGTCCCAGGACAAGACTCGGCCATTTTGCTCAAGCCAAGATTGATGGCATCGGCCAGAATAGCCGTCAACAGCAGGTGCTGATCCTCAGAGGAGTCTCCACTCTTGAGATGGGAGAAGTGTTGGGTAAAGCCAACCCAGTGATCTACCTCCAACAATAGCTCGGTAATCTTCAGGTGTGGCAACATGCCATAAACCAACGACATCAGCTCAGCGGCTTCTGGTGGGACTGCGTTGTTCAGCGGGGTAATCTTGAGGCGACCATTATTGGTGATGACGGCATCCGGCAATTCGTTGGCGGCGGCCAGACGCTCTACTGTCGCCATTTCCTTTTCCAACAGGGCAAACCGGTTTTCCAGAAAACGAGAGCAATCGATGTCCACCGCCAGCCCAAGCTGCTGTTGTATGTGTTGCACCGCAAAGTCATTTGGAGGCAGCAGATATTCCTCGAAATCCTTGAACTGGCGTGAACCCTTTACCCAAATATCACCCGAGCGCAATGCGTTTTTTAGCTCCGTCAGCACGCACAACTCATAGAAGCGTCGATCCAGCCCCTCCGACGTTCGCACCAGACTTTCCCAGCGCTTGCGCACAAACGCAATGGGAGCATCGTCCGGCACTTTGCGTGCTTGGCGCGCGTTCATCTCCTTGATCACGTTGACACCGGCCAGCAGGTCGAGTGCAACTGGTGCGGCTTTCATGGGCAGTGCTGTCAGCAACATCGGGGTGTAGCGCCGTAGCTGGTTGAAGTCATCACCGATCAGCGATAAAAAATCAAAGTTCTCAGGCTGCGCCAACTGCTCCGCTTCGGTGATACTCTGGTTGAGCATGTCCCAAGGGATGACAGCCTCAATGGCCGTAAAGGGGTCGTCACCGGACTGCTTGGCGTCCAGTAGGGCACGGCCGATACGGGAGTAAAGACGAACCTTGTCGTTGATGGCTTTGCCGGATTGCTGGAAGCGATCAGCATGGTTGCGCTTAGCTTTGCTGAACACAGAACCCATATAACGGTCGTGCAGGTCAATGATTTCGTCGATCAGGCTGGCACGAGTATCGAGCAGCAGCGCTGCCAGCGTCGCATAACGCCGAGTTGGCTCCAAGTCACGAAGATGCTGGGCGGTCATTTGCCCGCCTTCGCGGGCGAGCTTCAGCAAGCGATTCTGGTGGATTGTGTGTTCCAGCCCCAGCGGGAAATCCAGCTCATCGATGGCTTTCAGGCGGCTTAGATGGATTAACAGATGCCTTGGCTTGGGTGGGCCGGGTGGCTGGCGTAGCCAAATCAATCCGCTGCTCTTGGTGCCGTCGCGCAGTGTCAGCAACTGATCCAGAGACCGCCTGTGTAGATCCGACAGTGGCGCGATCAGCGCCTCGTACATCTGGCGTGTGCCACGCGCCATAGCCTCGCCACACAGTCGGTCAATGACGTCCGCTGTTGGCAAAATGATGCGCTGTTGCCTCAGCCGTTCAACCAGAGCGGCCGCGATAATAAGGCCATGATCCGTTTGCCGACCCAACTCGGTCAGCTGGTTGGATAGGCGTCGATAATCAGCGGCGCAGAACAGTGTCAGTTGCAGCCAGTCCTGCAACTCCACCAGATGCTCGCGCCGAGTCTGCGCCCGCTGGGCATATAGCGACCAGACATCGGGACTGATTTGCAATTGTTGGCCGATGAAGGCCAGCAAGGGAAAGGGAGGATCAGTATCGGGCGGCAAAATGAAGCCGGGGTGACGCAGGCAACACAGTAGCACCGTAAAACCAAGACGGTTGTGATCGCCGCGCCGCCGCTGGATGACAGATAAATCAGGTGCCGACAAGGTGTAGTGCCTGATGAGGTCGGCCTCATCTACTGGGAAGGCAAGCAGCTCGGCACGTTCCGCAGGTTTCAGCAAGCTGCGACGAGGCATGGTCGATCCCCTCTTTTTATAGACAACGGATGAATTTGGCTATCACTGAACCACGCCCCAGTGATAGTGGAGTAGTAAGACCAGAAACCATCTCAATAGAATTGTTTTTGCATTTTGATTGCACTACTATCGAAAAGTCTATAACTCATGTGATAAAAATGATCGTCGGCTACGCACGTACCTCCACCATTGAACAAGTCGCTGGACTCGAAGCCCAGCTGAAGGCGCTTGAGGCTGCCCAGTGCGAAAAGATCTTCCGCGAGCAGGTGTCGTCTGTTGCCCGTCGCGCGCAACTTCAGGCAGCGTTGGAGTTTGTTCGGGAGGGTGACGTCTTGGTGGCAACCAAACTCGACCGCTTGGCACGCTCGGTAGCAGACCTCATGGCGATTATCCAGACGCTGGAATCCAAGCAGGTTGGGCTGCGCGTTTTGAACCTTGGCATGGACACACAAACACCCACGGGTCGGCTGATGCTGACGGTATTGGGAGGTGTTGCCCAGTTCGAACGGGAGATGATGCTGGAACGGCAGCGAGAAGGCATCGCCAAAGCTAAAGCAGATGGGAAATATCGGGGTCGCAAGCCGGTCTCTGATGACAAGCGCGGCAGCGTGCTGCAACTGGCAACGAGCGGTATGACCAAGGCTCAGATTGCACGGGAACTCCAGATTGGGCAAGCCACGGTATATCGGATCTTGGCTGGTGCGACACCAAAGACACCGCAAAACCCTTAGCGTGCTTTAATTTCCGTTTCGTGAGCTGACCCCTTATT
>JBAQKP010000296.1:0-4345 GCA_049301135.1 Moraxellaceae bacterium
TAAAAAAAACGGCCACCAGAGGCAGCCGTTTTTAAATCAACGCAACAGCTTACGCCGCATAGACCGGATGCTTGGCACAGACTGCCGCGACTTTCTCGCTGGTCGCTGCAATCACTGCTGCATCACCTTTGCTATCCAACACATCCGCAATCCAACCGGCCAACTCGCTCGACTCTTCCGCCGAAAAACCACGCGTGGTAATTGCTGGCGTGCCAATCCGAATGCCAGAAGTCACAAATGGCGAACGTGGATCGTTGGGCACAGCGTTTTTATTAACCGTGATACCCGCCTGACCCAGCCATGCATCCGCGTCTTTACCGGTCACGTCTTGCTTGATCAATGACAGCAAGAACAAATGGTTGTCCGTACCACCTGACACGATGTCATAGCCACGATCGACCAGCACTTTTGCCATCGCTTGCGCGTTTTTGATCACTTGAGCTTGATAGTCTTTAAAGCTTGGATCAAGCGCTTCTTTAAAACAAATCGCCTTAGCCGCAATAGCATGCACCAGTGGGCCGCCCTGATTACCAGGGAACACGGCTGAATTCAGCTTTTTCTCGATTTCTTCGTTGGCCTTCGCCAAGATCAAACCAGAACGTGGACCACGCAGGGTTTTGTGCGTGGTGGTGGTCACAACATCGGCAAACGGCACAGGATTCGGATACAAACCCGCCGCGACCAGACCGGCCACGTGTGCCATATCGACCATCAGGTACGCGCCAACTTGATCGGCAATCGCACGGAAACGCGCAAAATCCAAGGTACGGCTATAGGCCGAGAAACCCGCAATGATCATGCGCGGCTTATGCTCCAGCGCCAAACGCTCAACCTCGTCATAGTCAATGACGCCAGTTTCAACGTTCAGGCCATACTGTACGGCGTTGTAGTTTTTGCCCGAAAAATTCACTTTTGCGCCATGCGTCAAGTGACCACCATGCGCCAAGCTCATGCCCAACACGGTATCGCCCGCTTGCAACAACGCCAAAAACACCGCGCTATTGGCTTGTGAACCCGCATGCGGCTGCACATTGGCGTAGTCAGCACCGAACAACTGCTTGGCACGATCAATCGCCAACTGCTCGATCACATCAACATGCTCACAGCCGCCGTAGTAACGCTTAAACGGATAACCTTCGGCGTATTTGTTGGTCAGCTTGCTGCCTTGCGCTTCCATCACTGCGGGGGAACAGTAGTTTTCGGACGCAATCAGCTCGATATGCGCTTCTTGGCGTTGATCTTCAGCATCCATCGCTTGCGCGAGTTCAGGATCAAACTGATGAATCGAAATATTGGCAAACATGGCAGCACCTTTAGGGCAAGCTCCGCAATCACCCAGCAATGGGGGGCGGATAAAGAATCAGGCTTGGAAAGTGCGGCATTCTAACACGATGCGCAGGATTTGGCAGGACTGTACAGCGTCAAACAATTCATTCTGCTGTGAAGTTTTTTCAAGCCCCGCAAGCCTGCGCAAAAAGCTAAAATCCACTTTGACAGCAC
The DNA here is from genome assembly GCA_049301135.1 of Moraxellaceae bacterium. Classification (GTDB taxonomy): domain Bacteria; phylum Pseudomonadota; class Gammaproteobacteria; order Pseudomonadales; family Moraxellaceae; genus JAYXXU01. The sequence goes on from JBAQKP010000296.1 coordinate 1,501, forward strand.
TCATCCTGCCCCCTACTATCTGGGTAAATTCTGGAGTAGTTAATGTCATGAAAACCATCACATCTTATCTGATCATCGGCGGGCTATGCCTGACTGTGACTGGTTGCAGCACCACCGAAACGTCGCGCAGCATTCAAGTGGCGCAAGTCACCACGGCAACGATTGCACCACAAACCACCAAAACCGCTGTGTCGATTGGTAAATTTGACAACCGATCCAGCTACATGCGTGGGATTTTTTCGGATGGACAAGACCGTCTCGGCGGGCAAGCCAAAACCATTTTAGAAACCCACTTGCAGCAATCGGGTTATTTTTCGGTGCTTAGCCGCGATAATTTGTCCGAACTCAAACAAGAAGCGGGCTTTGCTGGCACAACGCAGTCCATTAAAGGCGCACGCTATGTGATCACTGGCGATGTCAGTGAGTTTGGCCGTAAAGAGGTCGGTGATCAGCAGCTGTTTGGGATTTTGGGTCGTGGCAAATCACAAGTCGCCTATGCCAAAGTCAATCTGAATATCGTCGATACCAACAGCAGTGAAATCGTGCATTCGGTACAAGGTGCGGGCGAATATGCGCTTGGCCAGCGTGAAGTTTTGGGCTTTGGTAGCACCGCTTCTTATGATTCGACCTTAAATGGCAAAGTGCTGGATTTGGCGATTCGTGAAGCCGTCAATCACGTGACCCGTGACATTCAAACCGGCAAATGGTCGCCGAACCGTTAATGTTTAACTTCCTATTCACGCATTGAGTCTTCGTTATGCTGCAATTGTTAACTTCACCTGCCAAATGTATAGCACTGCTCCTCAGTGTTGGCTTACTTGGTGGTTGTACAACCCCATCCCCCAGCCTCTATCACTGGGGCAGCTATCAAGAACAGCTGTATAACCAATACAGCAAACCAGACAAGGCCACGCCCGAACGACAAATCGCTGCGCTAGAACGCGATATTCACAAAGCCAAATCGGCCAACAAATCGTTGCCACCGGGCTTTTACGCACATCTGGCCTATCAATACCTGATCACTGGCAACAAAAGCAAAGCCACCGAATACCTCATGCTTGAAAAACAGCAGTTTCCAGAATCGACTGTGTATGTCGATCTGATGCTCAAGCATGCCAGCTAAGGAATTTTTATGAAAAAGCTTTTAAGCGCCACGACAATTGTCACAGCCGCACTGGTCACCGGCTGTGCCACTACGCCAATCCCAAAAGCTGATTACAGCGCCTATCGGCAACACATGCCGAAGTCGATCTTGGTATTACCACCAGTCAACGACTCACCCGATGTCAAAGCCAGCCATAGCCTGTTATCTAGCGTAACTGCTCCAGTGGCCGAGGCAGGCTATTATGTGTTTCCGGTTGCTTTGGTTGAGCAAACTTTTAAAGAAAATGGCCTGAGTAATCCGGCTGAAATCCATCAAGTTTCAGCGCAAAAGCTACAAGAGATTTTTGGAGCTGATGCCGCGCTGTATATCAACGTGACTGAATACGGCTCCAAATACCAAGTGCTGCAAAGCACCACCACAGTCGCAGCCAATGCCAAATTGATCGACCTGAAAACGGGTACACAAATTTGGCAAGGTACACACCGAATCAGTGTTGCAGACGGCAACGATCACGGTGCTGGACTGGTGGGGCTATTGGTCAATGCAGCCATCAGCCAAATCGCCAATAATCTCAGCGATAAAGCCTACCCGATTGCTGGCATGGTCAACAGCCAAATGCTCTCACCGATTGCCAATCCTGCGACGGGCTTACTACATGGTGCACGTTCAACGCAATATGTACCGATAGGTCAATAACTGGGCGTGTCTATCCGACTACTGATCAGTGTCAGGCACTTTGCCGGTCGCATATCCTGCAAACGGAGCGGTGTTATGGGTATCACTTTCGTCTGGATCGGCAGCGTCTTCATCTAGGTTGTTCGCAAGTGCAGCAGGGTCGATATGTTCTGCTGCGTCTTTTAAGGCTTGATTGCCTTCACTGCTGACTGGCCGAGCATCGGCATGATCAATTCCAACAGGAATCTGAGGCAGGTCTTGCTGGTTGCCAGTTGGACTATTCTTTGCGGTTGTAGTTTGATCGCTCATGTTGAAACTCCTCAATAAAATTTAGGCATGGATTAGTTGGTTCAGCATGCCAAAATATCGAGGTTGTTAAGCTGGTTTCGTGTTGCTGCTCTGGCTTAAGACTGTAAGGCAATGCTGCAAACTGTAACCCAGTCGAAGGGAGTACAATTTATCTACCAATTTTACGAGCAGGCAAAAAAATGGAAAAGCTAGGCGTTGAAATAATGCGTCAGAGAGGGGAACAACAGGTCTAGGCATCCAACAACGGTTTGACGCGCCGCATTGGAGTATCACTATGGAGTATTTTATTGTTCGTTTTATTGGCGTACTGCTAAACGTGCTGCTCAATCACTGACTGGGTTTAATCAAACTGAAAGGATATCAAAAGGACATGTCAGCGTATAAAAAGCTCGATTTTCAAGGGGTTAGTTGGTGAGCGCTAATGATTTATCTATACTTATGATGGGGTGGCTAATGGGACTCGAACCCACGACAACCGAGATCACAACCCGGGGCTCTACCAACTGAGCTATAGCCACCATAACATTGGTATTCGACTTGGCCTTGGCGCCTTAAATGGCGCGCCTGGCGGGACTCGAACCCACGACCACCCACTTAGAAGGCGGGTGCTCTATCCAGCTGAGCTACAAGCGCGTAGTCGTCAACGCAAACATCAAACGATTACCGCTAAACTGTTGGTCGGAGTACAAGGATTCGAACCTTGGACCCCCTGCTCCCAAAGCAGGTGCGCTACCAGGCTGCGCTACACGCCGACAA
>JBAQKP010000297.1:0-2125 GCA_049301135.1 Moraxellaceae bacterium
GTGATTACCTATGGCGCAGCCGTGTCAAAACCGGTGTAGGCAAATTCAGGCCACTAAGACCGCTTCAATAGGCTTAGCGTACGATTTTTTACGTTTTCTGAGACTACCCCAACTGGCACAACCCGCAGGCTTTGATTTCTTACATCGAATGCGCGACAGCTATCCGACAGTACGCCGTTATTCGCCAGCTTTTTTAAATACACTCGATTTACATGCTGCACCAGCCGCACAACCGCTGATGGAGGCCATAGATGTATTGCGGCAGATCAACGTGAACCATACACGCAAGCTGCCAATGAATGCGCCCACCCATTTTATAAAACGACGCTGGTCGAAACTGGTGCTTAGTCCAACAGGGATTGACCTCCGTTATTATGAACTATGTGCGCTCTCCGAGCTCAAGAACGCCTTGCGCTCTGGTGACATCTGGGTTCAGGGATCACGTCAGTTCAAGGACTTTGATGACTATCTGATTCCTTTGGCTCAATTTAAAGAAATGCAGCAGCAAGATGAGTTGTCCTTGCCTGTTCAGATCGACAGTCAGCACTATCTTGAGGAACGGGTGGCGCAACTTCAGCAACAGCTTGAACACGTCAACCGAATGGCGAGATGCAATACATTGCCCGAAGCAGTCATCACCGACTCTGGTCTTAAAATCACGCCATTAGATGCGGTCATCCCCAGTGCTGCACAACAATTGATTGAGCAGGTGGCGGCACGACTACCACAGGTCAAAATCACGGAATTATTGCTGGAGGTTGACGAATGGACTGGGTTTAGCGATCAGTTTACCCATCTTAAAACGGGCGAGCCGGCCAAAGATCAGTCGTTGTTGTTGACCGCCATTTTAGGCGATGCGATTAATCTGGGTCTGAGCAAAATGGCAGTTTCCTGCCCTGGCACCACCTATGCAAAGCTGTCATGGTTGCAGGCATGGCATTTGCGCGATGAGACGTATTCGGCTGGATTGGCGACACTGGTCAATGCTCAGCAACAACAGTCGTTTGCTGCGTATTGGGGCGATGGCACAACATCGTCTTCCGATGGTCAGCGGTTTAGAGCCGGTGGACATGCTGAGAGTACAGGACATATCAATCCTAAATATGGGGCTGAACCTGGTCGTTTGTTCTACACCCATATTTCTGATCAATATTCGCCATTTAGCAGCAAAGTGATCAATGTGGGTGTGCGTGATTCCACTTATGTACTGGATGGCTTGCTGTACCATGAATCTGAGTTACGGATTGAGGAGCACTATACCGATACCGCTGGATTCACCGATCATGTTTTTGCACTGATGCACCTGCTGGGTTTTCGCTTTGCGCCGCGCATTCGTGACTTGGGAGAAACGAAGCTGAACAAGGGCGAGGCGCGTAATGCTTTGGCCAGAGCGGTATTCTTCAATCGCTTGGGTGAGATTCGTGACCGCAGCTTTGAGCAACAGCGCTATCGAGCCAGTGGTCTGAATCTGGTTACTGCTGCCATCGTGCTGTGGAATACGGTCTATGTGGAACGGGTGGTACAGGCGATGCAGGTCAGTGGAGATGCAGGTCAGTGGAATAGCGATTGATCCTGAGCATTTACAATATTTGTCCCCGCTGGGATGGGAGCACATTAATTTGACTGGCGACTATGTTTGGAAGAGTAGAGGTAAGCTGGCTCAGGGGAAGTTCAGACCGTTCAGACCAGTCAAAGACCCTTAACGTACTTTAAATTCCGTTTTCTACGCCGACCCCAACAGGAGCCATGATCATGCCTGAGGTCAAACTGCGTGAAAAAGGACAAGTCACCATCCCTGCCGAAATTCTTCAGGAGTGGGGGGCGAAAAACCATGTGCAGACCAATGATGCAGTGGATGTCGTTTTTGCCAACGGCATCGTGATGTTGATTCCCAAAAAACGTCGAAACGCCAAGCGTGACCTGTTGTCATTCGCTGGCGTTGGCAAAGGGTTGTGGGGTGACACACCAGCGGCCATCGAAGAGAGCCTACAGGAGATCCGTGAATCGTGGAAAAAATAGAGGCGGCGCTTGCTCGTATCCAAGGGCGACGGGTGTATCTTGATACCAATATCTTTGTCTATTTCCTCGAAAGGCATGAGCAGTATTTTGACCTCGTACTGCCATT
>JBAQKP010000298.1:0-1606 GCA_049301135.1 Moraxellaceae bacterium
ATCAGAATCCGCCCAACCACCAGTAGCCCAAGGCAAACACTGGCGCAGCCGCCAGCAGTGAGTCAATGCGATCCAACACGCCACCATGACCGGGTAACAACGTACCGGAGTCTTTGACCCCAGCACGGCGCTTCAACATCGACTCCAACAAGTCGCCTTGTACCGAAGCAGCCACGGTCAACACGCTCAGCAACAAGAAGCCAAGCAAGCCCAACACGCTCAGATCTAACGCCAGCGTACCGACCAACAGTGCATAGACACCGGTTAACAGCACACCACCGGCCAAGCCTTCGAGGGTTTTGGCTGGACTGACATTAGGCGCGAGTTTGTGCTTGCCAAACTTACGACCGGCAAAATATGCACCACTGTCGGCGCCCCAGACCAAGCCAAACAAGTACATCAGCCACCACGGCGACTGCTGCCATAACCCAAAAATCGCGCTGGTACTGGCCGCCAACAGCAAAATCCCAACACCACTCAAAACCGGTACAGTTGCCCACGGGGTCTTGGCAGGATAATGCCGTACCCAATACACACTGAGCAGCCAAAACAATACAGCGGCTGACCACAACAGCGGCCAAATCCCCGACCAACACAGACCAAGCAATACCAATGCTGGCGCACCCAGCACAAACCGCGCTGGATAATCCAACGCTGGCATCAAGCGCAACCACTCCTGACTACCAATAATCGCCGCCAACATCAGCAGCAGCAGCATCGGCAACGCATAACTGGTCGCAAACATGCACAGCGACACCATCGCCACCAGCACCAATGCCGTTTTAATTCGTTCAAACATACGGCGCGCGCTCGTGAGATTGATTCTTGTCAGATTGTGTCTCGGCAGATAGCATTTCAGCATCAAGCTTAGGGTTTATCTGTGCCTGCACTTGCTCGCTGGTTTTGCCGAAGCGCCGCTCACACTTGGCAAACACCGCCAAGGCATGTTCAAACTCATCGACCGAAAATTCAGGCCACAAGGTTTCGGTAAAATACAGCTCGGCATACGCCGCTTGCCATAGCAAAAAATTCGACAGTCGGTAGTCACCGCCCGTACGAATCAATAAATCAACCGGCGGCAAATCGCCCAGCTCGACCTGTGACTGCATCAGACTCGGCGTGATCTGTTCAGGCGTGAGCTGACCGGCCTGTACCAAATCCGCCAGTTTACGCGCCGCTTGGGTCATGTCCCACATGCCGCCATAACTGACCGCAATCACCAAGGTCATCGCGGTGTGTTTTGCTGTGGTGGCTTCAACGTCAGCCATCAGGGCTTGCAACTCAGGTGATAATACCGAGCGATCACCGATAAAGCGCATGGCGATATCGTGCTTGAGCATGCGTGGCTTTTGCTCGCGGATGGTCTGCGCAAACAGCTGCATCAACAGTGCCACTTCATCTGGCGGACGCTGCCAATTTTCGCTTGAAAATGCAAACACCGTCAGCACCTGCACGCCTAAGCGCAGTGCTTGCTCAACAATCGGGTCGAGTTGATCTTTACCGGCACGGTGTCCTGCGCCCTGCGGCAGTTGACGTTTACGCGCAAAGCGATTATTACCATCCATAATAATCGCGACGTGCTGTGGCTGTTGTGTCGCTAGTGCCG
>JBAQKP010000299.1:0-7377 GCA_049301135.1 Moraxellaceae bacterium
GAATAGCCTTGCCTTGGCAGGTGCGGCGGCGGCGTTGGCGGATGAGGAGTTTGTTGAGCGGAGTCGGGTACTGAACCGTGAGGGGATGGCGCAGCTTGAGGCGGGTTTTACGGCGTTGGGGTTGACGTGGATTGCGTCACGCGCCAACTTTATCGCGGTGAAGATCGACCAATCGGGTCGGCATACCAGCCAGAGTGTGTTTCAGGCGTTATTGCAAAAAGGTGTGATTGTGCGTCCGGTCGGTGGTTATCAGATGCCGGAGTATATTCGGGTGTCGATTGGTCTGCCGGAGGAAAATGCACGGTTTTTGACGGCGTTGGCGGAAGTGTTGGCCTAAGCATCTGCTGAAAGCTTCCTCCGTAGCATGCGGGGGAAGTTACTGAATAAAAACGATTCAATGCTAACTTACTATGTGAGCTGAAAATGACCAATATGGCGATTGAAATTTACGTTAATTGTGATGGCGACTGGAGCAGGCCTGAAGTAAAAACTTCTGGTTCAGCAGCTTCACTAGCGGCTTTAGGACTATTTTTTAATGAAGGCACGGAGTCTGCCATTCTTGATGTGCCTGTTTTGGAAAGCAAATTCTATCGCTTCAGCATTAACCTGATAAAAATTGAGATTGCTAAAAACTCAAATGATCGGCTTGCAATTGAAGTCAACGAAAACAATCTTCATTTGAGTGGTTCAAAACTAGCATTTAATAAACTTGCTGATTCATTAATTAATTTCTTTGATAGTACGTCAGAGGAGGGAGAACATTTTCATCTGGATTATTACGAAGAAAATCAAATATTAAACAAGACGAACTGTCATCTAATATTTGTCTGTAGCGGATAGCCCGCATGTACGGCTAGCCTTCTAACCGTACATACGTTGGCTAAAAATCAACCTTAAGCCGCTTGTGCATCATGTGAACGTGCCAGATAAGCCAGCGCCTGTTCAGTGTTGCCTTCATGAATCGGGTGAAAGCGTGGCGAAATCCAGCGCAGAGTAGCGTTGGGTACGCCATGCACATGGTGTTGATAAACAGGCTTAGCTCACCTCGTCATCTTCTTCGCCATCACTCATGCCCAGTTCACGCAGCTTACGGGTCAGGGTCTTACGTCCCCAGCCAAGTAGCTCGGCTGCCAGCCTTTTTTTGCCCTGACTGTGTGCCAATGCCACCTCAATCATGACTTTTTCAAAGGCAGGCAGTGCTTGGTTGAGGATTTGTTGATCGCCATTTTGCAGGCTGTTTTTTGCCCAGATCGCCAGTAGGGTTTGCCAGTCCGTTGCTACTGCGGTCAGATGGGCGGTGTCGTGGGACAGCGCTGACGCAGACAACGGGCTATGCGATGTGATCTGTGGCGTTGCTGGCGCTGCGGCTGCTGAGCTCTGGATGCGAAATTCTGGTGGTAAATCATTGGGAAAAATTTCTCGCCCGCTTGCCATCACCGTCAGCCAGCGACAGGTATTTTCCAGTTGGCGCACGTTACCTTGCCATGGCAATTGCTGCATGGCCGCAATCGTGTCAGGCCGCAGGATTTTCGGTTCAACCGACAGTTCGCGACCCGCTCGCGCCAGAAAGTGTGCCGCCAGCATCGGAATATCTTCGCTACGGTCACGCAGGCGCGGAATATGAATCCGAATCACATTAAGGCGATGGTATAGATCTTCGCGGAACTTGCCTTCAGCGACCAATCGTTCGAGGTCTTGATGGGTGGCTGCGATAATCCGCACATCGACTCTGACCGGAATATGCCCACCGACCCGATAAAACTCGCCATCGGCCAACACCCGCAGCAATCGGGTCTGAGTTTCAAACGGCATATCGCCGATTTCGTCAAGGAATAATGTCCCGCCATTGGCCTGTTCAAAGCGACCATGCCGCTGTGAATTAGCACCGGTAAACGCGCCTTTCTCATGGCCGAATAGTTCGGTTTCCATCAGATCTTTCGGGATGGCGGCCATGTTCAGCGCAATAAATGGCTTGCTGGCGCGGGGTGAATGCCGGTGCAGCGCATGCGCGACCAACTCTTTACCCGTGCCGGATTCGCCGTTGATCAACACCGTGATATGCGACTGTGACAAGCGGCCAATCGCCCGAAATACCTCCTGCATCGCCGGTGACTCACCGATGATATCCACCGCCCGCAGCGGTGTGGCGCGCATGGTTTCGCTGTTTTGTAAGCGGGCATTGTGCTGAATCGCCCGACCAACCAACAGTAACGCCTCATCAATATCAAACGGCTTCGGTAGGTATTCAAACGCGCCGGTTTGATAGCTGGAGACAGCCGAGTCTAAGTCCGAATGCGCGGTCATGATGATCACCGGCAGTTCTGGATGGCTGACTTTGACATGTGATAAAAACGTCAAGCCATCCATGCCTGGCATGCGAATATCAGTGATAATCACATCGGGTTGCTGGCTGTCGAGTCGATCCAGCGCACTTTGACTTTCTTCAAAGCAGACGACTTTAAAGCCTTCTTCTTTGAATGTTTTTTCGAGTACCCAGCGCATGGCGCGATCATCGTCAATCACCCAGATGGTTTCGTTTGACATGCGTTACTCCCACAACAAATAAAGGCTAAAAACAGTGCAGCCGGGTTGCGATTGGCATTCCAGCAAACCGCGATGCTGATGAATGATGTCTTGTGCAATACTGAGGCCAAGCCCTGTGCCACTGGCGCGACCGGTCACCATCGGATAAAACACCGATTCGACCAACTCCGGTGGAATACCAGGCCCATTGTCTTCAATGTCGATGCGCACCACGCTACGATTCAGTGAGCCATTGATGGTGAACATGCGTTGGATGCGCGTGCGCAAGGTCAGTTTGGGCGGTCGCTTACGCATGGCTTTAGGGTTTTCGGTCATCGCTTGTACCGCGTTCACACTGATATTCAGCATGACCTGAATCAATTGATCCCGATCTGCCAAAATTTCGGGCAGCGACAAATCATAATCGCGCAATACCTCAACGCTGCCGCCGGTTTGGCTCATGATCAAGCTACGCACACGCTCTAACGGCTCATGCACATTGACGGCTTTCATTTCAGGCATTTGTCTTGAGCCAAGCATGGTATCGGCCAGTAATTTCAGACGATCCACTTCACTGATAATAATCTCGGTATATTCACTGACACTGCCTTCAGGGAGGCTGCGTGCCAGCAATTGCGTCGCGCCACGAATGCCGCCGAGTGGGTTTTTGATTTCGTGCGCGACCCCGCGAATCAGTTGCCGTGCCACTTGGTGTTGCTGTACCAAATGCTCATCACGACTGATCCGAATCAGCCGGTCAATCGGCTGAATCTCAACCAAGATGCGTTGATCAATCGCACCTGGCCGATCATCAATAATCAGCGACACGCTGTAATCGACCGCCTTATCGCGTAGGCCAACCCGCAACATGGCTTCACGACGGGTATATGGCTGGCCGGTGTGTAAGGTGCGCAAAATCGCCGCTTCGGTGTCAAATTTGCCGTCATGTTCATACAGTACCGACAGTAACGGCTGTCCGGTCGCTCGAAATTGACTGAGTTCTAGCAGTGCTTCACAGGCAGGATTCATATATTCAATGGTTAAATCTGGCGAGACCTGCATCACTGCGGTCAACATATGATCAACTAAATGATGGTAATGTGCCTGTGGGCGGGCATTCACGAATCTCATCTCCAGTGTATCCAGACAGCCATGTGCTGTGGATCGGTCAGTTCGACTAAGCAAAGCGCACGCCAATTATGCTGGGCGTGGGCACAAAAGGTGCAAAAATAGTCAGTCGGTCGTTTGGCTTTCGGTGCAGCGCTGTATAGTGCCAAAAACCACGCGATGACGCATGGGTTTATGCTTTATTTTGGTGCAAAATCGTCGGTGTTATTTTGTTCTGGTGCATCCTGCTGCGTGATAATGGGGCATTCACGCTCAAAAAATAGGTTAGGGGAATTTTTAACGTTCTGATAAAGTACATAAAACAAGGATAGATTGCATCACAACTTTCTCGCTAAAGAGATCATGGAGAGCAGGGGCATGCAGCAGTTACCATCGTTACGGATGCGAATTAAATTACTTTTGAGCCTATTGGCTGCGGTGTCAGTGTTGATTTGCGTGCTGGTGTTTGTACTAGCGGGCTTACACGTGTTCAATCGACAAGCTACCACGTTACTCGACCAAACCGAACAGACCTTCGAGCGGGTGTTTCGGGATTTTGATGAGCGGATGATTCGGCGCAGTCAACGCGTGGCCAGCCAGTTGGATCTGAACGATCTGCCCGCGTTGCGGCAGCAACTGGACGCGGTGCGTGCGCGGCGCAATGCGCCTTTCGTGACCTATTATGATGCACAGCAACAGGTGTTGGTCGGTGATGCCAAGCTCAATCAACAGCTTCAGCCGGTCTGGTCTGCAGTGTGGGCAGAGGCACGACTCGATGGCGCAGCGATTACACATACTGCTGTATTGGATCAGATCTATGCGGTGGCGGTGGTCTCTGTGGCGCGCTCAGACGGCGTGGATGGCTGGTTGAGCATCGCTTATCCGCTGGATGATCAGGTGGCACTCGACCTGCAAGAACGGGTTGGCATGGATGTTTCGATGGTGCTTGAGCCGAACGCACAGGCACCAGTGGTGGTGGCGAGTAGTTTGCCAACCAAGCTGCGCACTGAGTTGTTGTCTACCGATTGGCACAGTCAACAGATGAAGTTAGCCAATAACACCTATAAAAGCCGCATGATCGACCTGCCCAATCATAGTGCACTGACTGGCCACCCACAGCAGGCCTCCGTGCTCCTACAGTACCCATCGATTCGGGTATTTGCGCCATTATATGACTTGACCAAGATCATGCTGGTGCTGGCGTTGTTCAGTTTCTTACTGATTGGCCTCGCCAGTTTTGTGATTGCCAGAATGGTGACGCGTCCTTTACATGATTTGGTCAGTGCGGCACAACAGATTCAGCAGGGGCACTATCAACAGCATATCAGCCCACCCAACACGTTAGAGCTGGCGGAACTGGCGCATAGCCTCAATCATATGCAAGATGCGATTTATGAACGTGAAATGCGGGTGTTGGCCTTGGCCGAAAAAGACCTGTTGACGGGTGTGTATAATCGAGTCGGTTTCTTGCGTCGGATCGAAACATCACTATCGCAGCAGCGGCCAATGACTGCTGTGTTAATCAATATCGACCGTTTTCAACAAATTAACGACACGCTTGGTCATCCGTTTGGCGATCAGGTGTTGATTGCGTTTGCGGATCAGTTGGTGGAGTTGCTGGCGGCAGTGCCAGATGCTGTGTTGGCGCGCTTTGGCGGCGATGAGTTTGCAGTGTTGCTGCCGATGGATCGGCCAGATTGGGCAGCATTGGTGGATCGTATGCAGCGTCAGTTTGAACAGCCGTTACAGGTAATCGAGCGACAACTTGATGTGCGTGCCACGTTGGGTGTGGCACATTTTCCGACCCATGCACAAAACGCGGTTGATCTGATGTGTTGTGCCGATGAGGCGATGTATATTGCCAAAGAAGAGCGGACGGGCTGCCGGCTTTATAACCCTGAACGGCAGCGTTTTCGGACAGAGCATCTGTCATTGCTGGGGGAACTGAAGGCGGCATTGGCCAGTGAGCAACTCATGCTGTATTTTCAACCGAAAATTTGTTTACAACCCCAGACCCAGCGCGATCAGCCAGTGCTGCATCAGGCTGAGGCATTGATTCGCTGGCAACATCCTGAGCGTGGTTTTATTCCGCCGAGTGAGTTTATTCCATTTGCTGAACAGACCAGCGACATTCGTGAGTTGACCCGCTGGGTGATTGCACGGGGGTGTTTGGATGCTGCCAAAATGGCCGAGCAGGGGCATGCCGTGCGGATTTCCGTAAATATTTCGGTGCGTGATTTGCTGGACAGTCAGTTTTATTTGTATGTACGCGAGTGTCTGGCCGCCGCAAAAATTCCACCTTCCCGTTTGGGTTTAGAAATTACCGAGAGCGGCGCGATGGAGGAGGCTCCTGCGGTGCTGGATAATCTCAATCAACTGAAGCTAATGGGCGTGGCCTTGGCGATTGATGATTATGGGACGGGCTATTCGTCGCTGTCGTATGTGCGACAGTTGCCGGTGTCTGAGCTCAAAATCGACCAAAGCTTTATTAAACACATGATTGACAGCCCAAATGACATGATGATCGTGCGCTCGACCATCGAACTGGCGCATTCGCTCGGCTTTTCGGTGGTCGCGGAAGGGGTAGAGACCCAACAAATCAGTCAGCTGTTGGCCGAGTTCGGTTGTGATCTGGCACAAGGCTATTTTTATGCCAGACCGCTGCCATTTGCGGATTACGCCGCATGGCTAGCACAACGGCCACACTGACATTCTGCAACGGCAGCTATCCATCCTGTGGCAAACGGCATACAATACGCGCCGTCTCGCTGGAGTTTGTTGCCATGAATTCGCCCAAAGTCGGTTTTGTTTCGCTCGGTTGTCCCAAAGCATTGGTAGACTCTGAGCGGATTTTGACCCAACTCAAGCTCGAAGGCTATGAGGTCGCCGCCGATTATGCCGATGCGCATGTGGTGGTGGTGAATACCTGCGGCTTTATCGAATCGGCGGTGCAAGAGTCGCTCGATGCGATTGGCGAAGCGATCAGCGAAAACGGCAAAGTCATCGTGACCGGTTGTCTTGGCAAACACGAAGAAAAAATCCGCGCGATGCATCCCAGCGTGCTGAAAGTCACTGGCCCACATGCCTATGCTGAAGTGATGAGCGCGGTGCATGAATATGTGCCTGCGCCACCAGCACACAATCCGTATATTGATCTGGTGCCTGCGCAAGGCGTGCGATTAACGCCGAAGCACTACGCCTACCTGAAAATCTCCGAAGGCTGTAACCATCGCTGTACCTTTTGCATTATTCCATCGTTGCGTGGCGATCTGGTCTCACGGCCGATTGGTAGCGTGATGGATGAGGCGCAAGCACTGGTCAAAGCCGGTGTGAAAGAGCTACTGGTGATTTCGCAAGATACCTCGGCGTATGGGTTAGACCTGAAATATAAGCTGGATTTTTGGAACGGTCAGCCACTCAAGAGCAAGTTTTTAGATCTATGTGAAGCGCTTGGCCAGCTCGGCGTGTGGGTACGTTTGCATTATGTCTATCCATATCCGCATGTTGATGCGGCGATTGATCTGATGGCGCAAGGCAAGATTCTGCCGTACTTGGATATTCCATTTCAGCATGCCAGCCCACGCGTATTGAAGCTGATGAAGCGTCCCGCGCACAGCGAAAACACCCTAGAGCGCCTGAAAATTTGGCGCGAAAAATGCCCTGAAATTGCGATTCGCTCGACCTTTGTGGTCGGCTTCCCTGGTGAAACCGAAGAAGACTTTCAGTATTTGCTCGACTGGCTACAAG
>JBAQKP010000300.1:0-3209 GCA_049301135.1 Moraxellaceae bacterium
GTGTAACGCCTGTTGTATGCGATACAGAAAGCAATTCTTCTTGTCCTGTCTGTGATCTGTCATCAATTTCGGTGAATAAAAATTTGGCTTTTTGAAACTGCCAACCCTCTGGAATATCCCCAATCCACTCTACACCCGATGCTTTCATTTTTGCATTTGGGTTTAGGCCGCGTGTGACCGCGTGCTGAATAGTGATCTGTTTGTATTCTTTTAGCCGCTCGATCAGATCGGTTTTAAGCGCAATCGCTTGATCAATCTCAGCGGTTTTTTGGTCGAGAAAGTTGGCGATAGCGGTTTGTTCAGAGAGTGGGGGCAAGGGAAGCTTTTCGTTGCCAACTTGTGTGGCTGTTAGCAGAGGTTGTGCGGTTTTGGATGCTAATGAATTTAGATTGCGACTTTTTAAAACGCTACTTATAAAATTCAAATGAAATCTACGGTCGATTTTCAAAATCAAAGCATTGTCAGAAATCCAAGAGTCTTCATTAAGCAGATGAACATTTCCACAGAGTGCTCCGACTCGGCCAATAATGATAATAGGTGCACTAGTGTTGAAGTTTTTTGTATAACCCATTATGCCGTTGCCACCATATGCGCCGACACTATAATTTTTGTCACGTTCTGCCGTTAAGACATCATTCTTAATGTTCTCTCCACTCTTACAGTTTGAGTACCATTTTAATGGAACTAATGCCCAACCCTGCGGAATCTCCCCAAGCCACTCCACACCCGAATCTTGATACGCCTCATAACACGCAAACTGCTGTAGCGACTGCATCATGGCTTTGCCCCAAACGCACCCAAGTCCGCCGAACCTAAACCTAAAATCTGAGCAATCAACCCCTCAGACTGCTGCTCCAACCGCACAATATCCGCCGCCACATCCGCCAAACCCCGCAACGGCACATGCTTATAAAAATACTTGTTAAAACTCACCTCATAACCAATCTTCACACTATCCAAATTGATCCACGCATCCGCCACATGCGGCTTCACCTCCGCCAAAAAATACCCGTGAATCTGCTCGGCCAGCGGAATATTCTCACTGTCGCGCAACTCACTGCTACTCTCATAGGTCTGAAACTCGCCACGCTTGCCGGTCGGATAATAACCAAAATCTGGCAAATCAACCTCAGCACAACCCAAATGCGCCAACAACGCCGCCAAGCTCGCCGCATTCAACTGATGCAGCTTGCCCAACACCTTCTCGGCGGCTTCATCGTACTCACTGACCGCGTTTAAAATCGCATTCTTATCACTGGCCGCCAGCTTTAGACCCTTGGCTTTTAAGGTTGCATCGACCTGATCTTTAAACAAATTAAAATCCATAAACACGCCATCACCCAACTCACCGCGCAACATCTCACACACCTTGATCAGCATATCGTGCTTTTGCCACGTCTCCATACTTAGCAACTTGGCGCGGGTCTTGGCATTCAGCGCAAATTCCTGATCCTCGCACCATTTTAACATCGCCTTCTCATGCGTCTTTAGCGGGTGCGGCTGTCCAGCCTGTGCCGCCTGATACAACGCCGCGCCCCACTGACTGTATGCCCACTGCATCGGTTCGGCAATCTGCTTATCAAAGCGTAGCGACTCAATCGCCGTATCGGTAAACTGCGCCTTGCGACGGTCAGGCCGCTCGATACTCACCTTGTAATAGCCAAAATCACGATTATCAAACACCAACGACGCAATGCCGCTCGACTCACTGCTGCTCTGACTGCTTGGCGCAATCACCGACAGATTCAGATAAGTCTCGACGATCTGCTGAATATGCTCCGGCGCAAACTCACAGTTCTTGTTGCCGAGGTTTTTGCGCAGCTTGCGATACAGATTGCTGGCATCAATCAGTTGGACTTTGCCCTTACGGTGGGCAGGCTTATGATTGGTCAATAGCCAGATATAGGTGGTAATGCCAGTGTTATAAAACAGATTGTTGGGCAGTTGAATGATGGCTTCGAGATAGTCATTTTCGATGATGTGCCGCCGAATATTGCTTTCACCGCCGCCTGCATCACCGGTAAATAAGCTCGAACCGTTGTGTACGGAAGCAATCCGCGAACCCGAGAAGTTACGGTCTTCAGGCCGTACCGCCGACATCTTACTGACCATCTCCATCAGGAATAACAACTGACCATCGCTAGAGCGTGGCGTCGCATCCTGCGGCTCAGACACACCCCAATAGTTATCCAGATGCACAATAAAGCGTGGGTCAATCACGCTTGCGCCGTCTTTAATATACTTTTGCTCGCTTGCCCAGCTTTTGCCATACGGCGGATTGGACAGCATAAAGTCAAAGCGTTTGCCCTGAAAACTATCGCTGGATAGGGTAGAGCCGACGTGAATGTTGGACGGGTCATTGCCCTTAATCATCATGTCTGATTTACAGATCGCGTAGGTTTCATCGTTGATTTCTTTACCAAACAGATTCACCGTTGCGCCTTGTTTAAAGCCGTTTTCCTCATCTAAGATCAGATTTTGCGCTTCGGTCAACATGCCGCCTGAACCGCAGGCCGGATCGTAAATGCTAAACACGCTCTCAAGCTGCTGCTTGATCGGGTTAAAAATCAAATGGGTCATCAGGTCGATTACCTCACGCGGGGTAAAGTGTTCGCCTGCTTCTTCGTTATTGTCTTCGTTAAACTTCCGAATCAATTCCTCAAACACATAGCCCATGCCCAAGTTAGTGAGGGCAGGTTGCTTATTGCCTTGCGTGTCGATCTTGTCAAACGGGGTCAGGTTGATTTCGGTCGAAGTGAATTTTTGTAGCACATCGAGCAGCACGTTTTTGTCTTTCATGTGCTTGGCTTGTGCTTTGAGCTTGAATTTTTCGATGATCTCTTTGACATTCGGGCTAAAGCCGTTTAGGTATTCATCGAAGTTGGCCAGCAGAATATCGGCATTGTTGCCTGCGGTAGCGACCAGCTTGGGCAGTGTCCATTTGCTGGTGTTATAGAACACATAGCCGGATGCGACTTCTAAACCTGCATCGTGATATTCGGTCAGGCCGAGGTCGTTTTTTTGAAATTGGACTTCTTCAAGTACCGCGTCCTTGGTTGATTCAAGTAGGGCATCCAGACGGCGCAACACCACCATCGGCAAAATCACATCGCGGTATTTGCCGCGTACATACACATCGCGTAAGCAATCATCTGCAATAGACCAAATAAAAGACACCAGTCGGTTGTGTGCAGCGTGATTCATAAACG
>JBAQKP010000301.1:0-1886 GCA_049301135.1 Moraxellaceae bacterium
GTATTACGCCCAGCATCAAGCGACCTTAGATCAGTAATAAATATATATATGTATATTCAAAAGAACCGCCGTTTTACCGTGCTGTTTTGCCACACTGATGCAGTCACGAACTTGGCCGAATCTGTTAGATTAAGTACAGCAACCGACCTGATGGTATAACGATGCAGTCTGAGTTAAATACTGACTTGAGCCAACGCGTGGTGGATTTCGCCGCAGACGCGGTTTGGCACCCCTCACCACAAGCGGGTGTGACGCGCCGGATGCTCGACCGACAAGGTTCTGAAGTGGCGCGGGCGACCAGTGTAGTGCGCTATGCCGCAGGGACGAATTTTCCGCGTCATGTGCACGGCGGGGGTGAGGAAATTTTGGTGCTAGACGGGGTGTTTTCCGATCAGTTCGGGGATTATCCGGCTGGTACTTATCTGCGTAATCCACCACAGACTGCACATGCGCCATTTTCCAAATTGGGCTGCACGATTTTTGTAAAATTGTGGCAGTTTCAGGCTGGTGATCAGCAGTCGGTGCGGCTCGACACCACGCAATCTGCAGCTTGGCAAGACGCTGACGACATCTGGACAGGCTTAGCGACTGAGGTTTTGCTGTTGCATACGCATGCAGAAATTGTGACGGCGTTGTGTCGATTGCCCGCGGAATACACCACCCTCCCACAACGCTATCCGGCAGGGCTAGAGATTCTGGTGTTGGCCGGTGAGCTGCATGATGCATCCGGCTGCTATCCCATCGGGACTTGGCTGCGTCTACCTGCGGGCAGTGAACAGTCGTGGCAGACCGGCACGCAAACAGCACAGCTTTATGTGAAAATCGGCCATTTAACCGCGCAGTTTTTGCCGTTGCCAATAATAGATTAAAACTTCGTCGCGTAGTGGGTTGATCAAGCTATTTACTCATGCAGGGATAACAGTGAGTTTGTGTTTACGTTTGACAGACGCAGCATCGGGTCTGTGTACCTGCAGCCAATCGTGTAAGCTAGTCGACTACCTTTTAAATCGGCTAGTACACTTCGAATGCGCCTGATTCACACCTCTGATTGGCATCTGGGACAGCGGTTTTATCACCACAGCCGTGAGTTTGAGCATGCGCAGTTTTTAGACTGGCTACATCAGCAACTGGCGAGGCAGCAACCGGATGCGCTGCTGATCGCGGGTGATATTTTTGATACCGTGAATCCGCCGATCAGCGCCCAACGGCAGCTGTATGAATTTTTGGCGCGTTGTTATCGCGATTTTCCAGCCCTACAAATCATCATGATCGCCGGTAATCACGACTCAGGCAGCCGGATTGAATTGCCTGCGCCGTTGCTCAGTGCGATGAATGTGCAGGTGATTGGACGAGTGCAGTGGCAGGATGAGCAGCCGGATTTTGAGCAATTAATTGTGCCGATTCAGCGCGTGGATGATGCGGGCAACATGCACGTGCTGGGCTGGTGTGTGGCGCTGCCGTATCTACGCGCCGCCGAAGTGACCGCCAATGGCCTCAGTCCCGATGTGAATGTCGCGATTGCCACGCTACATGAGCAACTATTGTCACAAGTCGCCGCTCAAAAAACAACTGAACAAGCTGTGGTGCTGATGTCACATGCGCACCTGTCCGGTGGCGAAATGTCGGATTCGGTGCGCAACGTGGTGATCGGCACACTCGAAGCCCAATCCGTTAGCCTGTATCCCGATTGGGTCGATTATGTCGCGCTAGGACATCTGCATAAACCGCAAAAAATCGGTGGACAACAGCGGGTGCGCTACTGTGGTTCGCCAATTCCACTGTCGTTTAGTGAGCGCAACTATCCGCATCAAGTGCTATTGGTCGATATCGCGTCCGAGCAACCATTACAAGTCACGCCGCTGTTGATTCCGCGTGCTGTGCCGATG
>JBAQKP010000302.1:0-6901 GCA_049301135.1 Moraxellaceae bacterium
ATTGATTTCATCGACGCGATTGGTTGCGGCTGTATTGACCCATTCGGCATCAGCGAGAAACGGCCGTGCCATTTGGATGAGATCAGCCTTGCCTTCGAGCAGTAGGCTCTCGGCGATTTCTGGCATGTTGATGCGGTTAGACGCAATCACCGGCACATTGACGCGCTCGCGCACATGCGCAGTGACATCGGTAAACGCCGCACGCGGCACCGAGGTGACGATGGTCGGTACACGCGCTTCATGCCAGCCGATGCCGCTATTGAGCAAGGTGATTCCCGCACTTTCGAGCGCTTGTGCAACCCGCACCACCTCTTCCATGGTGTTACCATCGTGTACCAAGTCCAGCATCGACAGGCGGAAACAAATGATAAATTTTTCACCGACCGCGTGCCGAATCGCCCGTACGATATCCACTGCCAACCGCATCCGATTGTCAATCGAGCCACCCCATTGATCGGTGCGCTGATTGACATGTCGACTTAAGAACTGGTTGATCAAATAACCTTCTGAACCCATCACCTCCACGCCATCATAACCGGACAGCTTGGCGAGCTTGGCACAACGCGCGTAGTCGGCGATGGTGGCGCGGATGTCTTTTTCGGACAGTTGACGCGGTTTAAACGGTGAAATCGGCGACTTAATCGGGCTTGCCGACACCACAAACGGCTGATAACCATAACGACCTGAGTGCAAAATTTGCATCAAAATCTTACTGCCATGACGATGCACGGCATGCGTGACCAAGCGGTGATTGGCGACATCGGTCAGTTGGTTCATCGTACCGCCCGCAGGCAGTAGCCAGCCTTGCCGGTTTGGTGAAATCCCACCGGTAATGATTAGACCCACGCCACCACGCGCCCGTTCGGCAAAATAAGCCGCCAGCTTCGGGTAATGATAAAACCGATCCTCCAGCCCCGTATGCATTGAGCCCATGACCACACGGTTACGAAGCTGGGTAAAGCCCAAATTAAGCGGTTCGAGCAAATGCGGATAGGGTTTCATGGACGGCTCACATCAGTGGAAAACAAAATCTTGACGGCGTATTCGGCAGCAGATCATCGGCATCATTTGGGTTAACTGTCAGCAAAATCAAGATTTTTACGGGCAATATCGGCCAAATGTAGGATCTGTGCGCGAGCCATGAGTGTAGTCAGTGCTGTAGCTAAAAATCTAGTGTTGATCATGCCATTCAGTCAGGTCAATTTTATCAATACAGCCGTTCGGTCGTCGTCGGCTGTTTGTATACATCTGAGTCGCTTAAGGTTTTGCAGCAAGCACCCAGATGCTTTGATTACCAATATAAACTGCGATAAACCTATTTTTCAGCATCGCCACATAGGATTTTCTCAAGAATATCAGTTGGCAGGAATACCTTAAACCAATAGTTTACTGGAGAAACTGTTCCTGCTGTTGATTCGTCGATGTTCCCTTGAAACGTATACGCACCGTGATCCGTGCTCACTTCAAATTTAATAGCAATCCCATCAGCAAAATGTTCAATACAGATGATGACTTTTTCGAGATTCCAAACCCGCCACTCACCTTCTTTGTTATCTGATCCGAATCGCACATGTCCGATGTGATTTCCTTTTAGCTCGTAAATTACAGGATCACTTGTTTTGGATGACGGTTGCATGAGCATGTTAGCGGTGAATGGACGTACAAATAATTGGATTTGTTCAATGTCCCTTTGACTTTCAGACCTAGCATAAAAATATCCAGACGGATAAATCTTCACAGAAAATTCTGACTGCAACTCACGGTCTTCAATACAAACAGTGCCCGTTAATTTTTGATCAACCATTATTTTCTCCTGATTTTTTGATTTGTCGCAGTGACCTATGACCACCTAAAAAACGCATCAAATCACTGATTAAATTAAAAAAGGACAGCACCCACGCTGCCCTTTCATTTTCTCCAATCAATCTTTCCAAAGCATATGTAGGAACAAAATCACATCCAGAATGCTACTCCGCGCCCAACAAATGCAACACGGCATGGGTCGGAAAACCATCCGCGACTAAGCCATTGGCATGCTGAAACCGACTAATCGCCGCCCGCGTCCCCGGTCCAAACACCCCATCCGGTGTGCCAGCATCGAAGCCATTAGCATTTAAAAAGTTTTGAATCTGAATCACCTGCGGACGATACAAACGCGGCGAATCAACCGGCGCACGACTCGGAGCAGCCCCGCCTGCTATCCGATCCGCCAACAAGCCGACCGACAATGCATACGCCTCGGCGCGATTCCAACCCATGATCACATTAAAATTGTCATACACCAAAAACGCAGGCCCTTGACTGCCGGTCGGTACCATTAACGCCGCTTGTATATCGGTTGCGGTCAGCGGTGTGCGATCCATCGCCGTCACACCAAGCTCCGCCCACTCGACCAGATTTTTTTTGGTTTGTAAGCCTGTCTGCCGATAATCAAACCCCTCTGGCAAACTCACCTCACGCCCCCAGCGCAAACCACGCTGCCAGCCCAAACCGCGCAAGAAGTTGGCCGCTGATGCCATCGCATCTGGCACACTGCCCCACAGGTCACGCTTGCCATCACCGTCGCCATCGACTGCATATTTTAAAAACGTGGTCGGCATAAACTGCACATTGCCCATCGCGCCCGCCCACGAACCGCGCATTCGCTCAGGGGTCATCTCACCGGCATCGATGATTTTTAAAGCATTGATCAGCTCACCACTGAACAACTCAGCGCGACGACCATCACAAGCCAAAGTCGCCAAGGCTGGCAAAATCGGCGTATCACCAAAGTAACCACCAAAGTTGGTTTCTAAGCCCCAAAACGCCAACAGATAATGCGCAGGCACGCCATATTCCGCTTCGATTTTGCTAAATGTAGCCGCATGCTCTTGCAACAAAAGTTGCCCGCGCGCGATCCGATCTGCACTGACCCGACCGCGATAATAATCGGCAAATCCCGAGGTAAACTCCGGCTGGGCGCGATCCAAGCGAATAATCGAATCCATATAACGCACGGACGCAAAGCCCTGCTCAATCGCGGCGACAGATACTCCCGCTTGGTCAGCACGGGCTTTTAATTCCGTGACACACGGCTCAAATGCAGTCGGCAAGGCCACAAAAGGCACGCTGACGGCTGCAACTGGCACAACTGCTACCGGTGTGGCTTGGACAGCAGGCGGTTCGGATGCAGCAACAGGTTGAGTTTGGCTACAGCCCGCAATCAACAGAAGACTGGCCAGACCAGAAGTATAGCAATACGATTTCATGCTTGTTTTTTCCTAAATACATGACAGGCCAACAGCCAAACAGGTCAGCCAATAAGACTGCGTCAGTTTAACCAACTTATCGTGGTATGGGTCAGGCGAGCGGGATTGATGTTGCGGAGAACTGTGACAAAATGTCAAGTATTGTGTGAATCATCAGGCCGTATTGGGTCGCAGCAACAGCCATAGACTGCGCTTTTGTAGCGGATTGGCGAGTAACTCCGGCAAACTCGGCAAACGCTCAATGCGATCTGGACAGACCTGATCCGGTAAATCACCCATCAAGCCAACGCGCTGGGTTTTGCCCAATCGGTATAAAAACCCCGCCAACGCAGCCGATGCACCCTCCATACGCTGCCAACGCGCCCCTTCAGCCAACGGCCAGACAAAGCTTTCGGCAGGTGCGGGTGACGCAGTGTGCAGGGTCATCGCTTGCACGATATTGCCCCACAACCGCTGACAAGCCTCATCCTGCAAGGCTTGTTCAGGCACAAGTACAATCCAATCACCGATCACCCGTGCTTGCACACTAAAGCGAATCAGCGGCTCGACAGCAGTTTGGGGTTCGGTAGGTTGTGCCTCGACTGGCTCGGCCAGCGGTGGCTTTGATACCGGCGCAATCGGCTGGAAGGCTTGACGCGGCTCAGGTCGCCTCACCTCAATCGATTCAGCGTTCAATCGCCGAGCATCAGGGACGGGTTGAACCTCGATACGCTCGGCCAGCACAGCACGGTTAGACTGGATTTCGACTGGTTTGGCTTCTACAGACTCAGCCAGTATCTTTTGATCCGTTGGCGTGTCATCACGCCAAACCGACACCCGCGCACGCTGCACCGCTGCGCCACGTCCCATCCAGACAGGGATGTTCAGGGCAGCAAGGACGGCTCGCGTGCGCGGTTGCACCTTACATCACCTCGCTGGTTTGTGCGTTGGCTTTGCCTTCGGTGGACAACCAGTTCAACGCATCCAAGTAGGCTTTGGCACTGGCGATGATCACATCAAAATCCGCGCCTTGTCCGGTGACGATGCGACCATTTTGATTCAGACGCACTGCTACTTCGGCTTGACTGTCGGTGCCGCTGGTGACCGAATTGACTTGGTATAACTCCAAGACGGCGTTGGATTGCGCGACCATTTCGATGGTTTTAAACACTGCATCGACTGGACCTGAACCAATGCCCGCCACGTCATGCGCCACGCCGTCTTGCTTGATTTGCAATTGGGCGCGGTTGGTGTTGGGTTGCTGGCCGGTTTTACTGGTCACTTCTAACTCGACCAACTCAAACCGCTCATTCACCTCTGCGCCATGATGACCGCTGACCAAGGCATGCAAATCCTCATCGAAGATTTCGCTCTTACGATCCGCCAAATCTTTAAATTTGACAAACAACGCATTCAACTCGTCATCGCTACCGATGCCAATCCCCAACTCCTCCAAACGCGAGCGAAATGCAGCACGGCCAGACAATTTACCGAGGCTTAACTTATTGTTTTTCCAGCCGACATCTTGCGCGCGCATGATTTCGTAGGTTTCACGATGTTTTAAGATGCCATCTTGGTGAATCCCGGACTCGTGCGCGAAGGCATTTGCGCCGACAATCGCCTTATTCGGTTGCACCACGTAGCCAGTAATCGCCGATACCAAGCGCGAACTGGGCACGATTTCTTCTGTACGGATATTGGTATGCACGTTAAACATATCGCGGCGCACTCGGGTCGCCATCACGATTTCTTCCAACGCGGCATTGCCTGCCCGCTCGCCTAAGCCATTGATGGTACACTCGACTTGACGCGCACCGGCCTGCACCGCAGCCAAGCTGTTGGCAACCGCCATGCCCAAATCGTTATGGCAATGCGCTGACCAAATTACCTTGTCCGAATTCGGCACTTGGGCGATCAAGTTGGTGAATAAATCACCGATTAAATTCGGCGTTGAATAGCCGACCGTGTCCGGCACATTGATAGTTTTGGCACCGGCTTTGATCACTTCATCAAAAATCCGCACCAAAAACGGCAACTCTGAACGAATCGCATCTTCGGCCGAAAACTCAACATCATCGGTATATTCACGCGCCCACTTAATCGCTTTGACTGCGGCTTCAACCACTTGGTCTTCGCTCATGCGCAACTTGTATTGCATATGAATCGGGCTGGTCGCAATAAAGGTATGCACACGGCCACGATTGGCGTGCCGAATCGCTTCACCGGCGCGACGAATGTCTTTTTCGTTGGCGCGTGCCAAAGAACAAACGGTCGAGTCTTTGACCACACGGGCAATGCTGGAAATCGCATCAAAATCGCCAATACTCGCCGCCGCAAAACCGGCTTCGATCACGTCCACGCCCAAACGCTCCAGTTGTTTGGCGACGCGGATTTTTTCCTCTTTGGTCATGGCTGCGCCGGGGCTTTGCTCGCCATCGCGCAAGGTGGTATCAAAAATAATTAACTGGCTGCTGTTGCTCATGCTATCGCTTCCTAAAAATGGGCTGGGATCGGCTGTTGAATCGGTTTTATGATAAAAAACAACAGCCTTGCCGAGCGTTCGTCATCTATGCAAGATGATGATGACGAGATGTCCAAACAATGGACGGATTTTGCCTGTATGTGGCAAGAGATGCAAAAGGATTCGAGGTACAAATAGAGATGCCCCTCAGGGCAGGAGCAGAAGGGTCAACGCAACGAGGCGTAAAGTGGCGCGGCAATCGGCGCAAGAATCAAATGAAGTGTTCATGCGTCGACCTTACCGAGAATCAAGGCAAACTGTCAATCAGATTTTTAGGATGAGATTGATCGGTTTTTTCGATTAAAATTAAAACTGAGTCGCCAAATGATAGATTGTTTGATCACGACATCTAACGTCGCACTCGGCTGTATTCAGGCTGACAACTGATCGAGCTATATTTACAATCTCAGCACGCTGAACCACACTCCAATGATCACTTGCAAGGACGCTGACCATGAATCCGATTCAACATGCGCGTATTTCTGCCCGCAAGCGTGGCGGTGAACCCGAAGATTATGTTGAGATTCATGCGCTGATCGACAGCACCAAGATGCTGTGTAGTGACAATCGGCATAGGATTTTGCATACATTTTGGGCGGTGCAGGAGATTGTGATTCCGGTGTTTGGGCATACCGTCACCAATAGCGCGGGTCAGACGATTGATGTAAAGGATCTGTGCGAAAAAGATCATTTGTTGCCGGATTTTCAGCATCGGTTTATTCCGACGCTGGGGGATTTTGTGGCGGCGATGGGTGATCTGCCGCCCAATCTACTTGGGCAAGGTTTGGCGCAGCGTTTGGAGCGCTTTCATGCTGATGTGATTCAGGATGACGCTATTTCGGCGCGGATGCTCTCGCCGCTGGCGGTGACGGGTCAACTCAAGTCATTATTGATTACGCATAACAGTTGGTTTGTGAATACGGTTTTGCCGATGATGCAGCAAGGCAAGCCGAAGCTGATTGAGTTTGATCTTGCGCCTGATGCTATTTTTAATGAGATGCGTTTTGAGTTATGGATGGATAATGGCAGCGACGTGCCGCCGAGTGCGAGGCAGTTGCAGCGGCTAAAACAATTGCAGGTTTAGGGGAAGGTTATGGCTACAAAGTATGTGATTCGGAAGCAAGATTTTGAATATACAGATGAAGGTTACCTG
>JBAQKP010000303.1:0-5201 GCA_049301135.1 Moraxellaceae bacterium
CTGCTGCGTGCGGTTCAACTCAATCAAATCGGCCGTAATCTTGACCTTGGGGTCGGCGCTGCCATTAAGGCGGGGGTCTACATGCGGCGGGCGATTGCGCTTAATCCAGATGATCCACGCGCCAACTACTGGTATGGCACCATGCTGGTTGAAGGTGGTGGCATGAAAGAAGGCGTGCCCTACCTGAATCGAGCCGTCACACTGGGTTATAAGCCTGCGCACTTGGTACTGGCTCAAGCGTATTTGCATTTAGATCGGCGCGAGTTTGCACTCAAGGCACTGCAAAGCTATCATGAGGCAGAACCTGCCCAGCAGGAATGGACTGCCGCTGTCACTGAAAAAATTCGGGCAGGCAAAAGCCTGATCTGGTCAGATTAGTCGGTGCTGAATCGCTGAAGCAGGGTCGGTCTGACACGGCGCACAGACCGACCCAACCCCCTCTCAGCAGCACAACAGGAGCACATGTCGCCGTGCAACCATCGCGTCGGATCAGCAGACTCTCCCGCCAGAACCTCAACATCCACTGTGTGACAACCTTATTGTTGCCAGTGCTGCTCCTGCAAGGCTGTGCGGTGGTACAGGTCAGCTCACGCAATACGGCACAATCGCTGATTGAGCAGCGCGACAGTATTTTAACCCGCAACAGACTCAGTGAAGCCAGTGTCGGTATGCTGTCGATGATTGGCCAAGCGCAAACCACCTGCTTACAACAACTTGAGCATTGCTTACAACAGCTAAACAGCACGCCCAACCTGATCGACGAGCAATACTTGTCTACGGCCAGCGAGTTGTATTTGCTGCACGCCGAGCGTTTTAGTCCAGCACTGGCCACCTGCCAACCACGCGCTATCGTCCCGACTCAGTCCACGGCAACGGTCATCATTCGGTTAAAACCAGATCCCAACAACGCACCTCAATACGACATGACCCCCGTACACGCCTGCCAGCAACAACGGCAACGCGCACTGCTGTCTAGTATCAGTCATGCTTATGCCTATTTATTTGCCAGCCAACGTCCGCCGCAGCAACGACTGTTTGATAATCGACAAGTCCAAGTGCGCGATTTTTATAATATCGCTGTATCACGCTTCGTTGCTGAACAGTTTAATCATCGCAGTGGAAATCTCAGTGAGGCCATCCAACTCGACTCTCTGAATCTTTCCATCAATATCAGCGATCACAGTCGATTGTTTCAGCAGCAGTTGCCCGAACAACTGGTCGCCGCTGATCAACTGAGCTTTAGCGGCCTACGCACAGTCAATCGGCGCGATGGTTTTGGGGTGGAGTTTGTCGCGATGATGCCCAAGCCAATCACTGACAGCAACACCGCACCTCAGCGTATCTATCCCTCGCGCTATTTGCCGGTCAGCCTCGTGCTGCGGCCAAATGGTCAGTCCAGCGCGCAGATGATTCAAAGTCAGCACTTTACACTGGATATTTATAATCCATATGAACATACCCAAGCCGAGATTGCCCATGCAACACCACAAAATCTCGCCGCCAATTTTTCAGCACCCTATGGCTTATGGATCGCCCAAAACAATCTGGCCGAAATGGCCTATCGCAGCTTACTGGCCTTAGACGAACAACCCGCCGTACCCAAGCTCTACCTATTAGAACCGTATCAACCTGAAAAAAGAGTGATTATTTTACTGCATGGCTTGGCCAGTAGCCCCGAAGCATGGGTCAATCTGACCAATGATATCTTCGGTGATCCGGTCTTACGGCGACGCTATCAAGTCTGGCAAGTGTTTTATCCAACCAATATGCCGATGCTCGAAAGTCGACTCAAAATCCAACAATTGATCGAAAACACCTACCAACAGGTTGATCCCAAAAAACAACATGCCGCCAGCCAACACAGTGTGCTGATTGGACATAGTATGGGGGGCGTGATTGGTCGGATGTTGCTCAGTCCGACCGATTTAAGCGTGACTGCATTCACTCAGTTTAGTGCTAAAGAACGCAATCGACTGCTACAAATCCCTGAACTAAAAAACTATTTCCAGTTGTCACCCGTGCCGCAGATACGGCGCGCTGTGTTCATCTCCGCGCCGTTTCGGGGTACGGAATACGCGGATCGTTGGTTTACCTTAGCCTTACGCAAAATCATTCAGTTGCCGGTGTCTTTTCTTCAGACGATTGAGCAAGTATTGGAGCGCGCACGGATTGACCCTGCGCTTAAACAGCGGCTCACCGAGGCGGGCTTACTAGATTTTCAAAATGGCGCAAGTGAACTGAGCCAAAAATCCCGCTTTATGCAGATGACCGCAAACCTACAAATCGCATCCGGACTGCCCTATCACTCGATCATGGGACAAATTGACCCTGCGACCCGCATAATCGATTCTAGCGATGGCATCGTGCCCTATCACAGCAGCCATCTTGCAGGCGCTCGCTCAGAACGACTGATTCAAGGTGGGCATAGTATTCAATCCGACCCCGCAGCGGTGTTAGAATTACGGCAGATTTTACGATTACATCTCAGTGAAATTGGCGACATTGACACATCGGATACCGCTAACGATTAGCCGATTGTTTTCACAAGGAGGTTTTTCATGCTCAATTTAATCAGTAGCAGCCTGCTCGCCATCTTATTGACATGTTGCAACGTGGGTCATGCCCACGACGGGCATAGTGCAGAAAACCATGATGAGCAAGTCCAACAGTTAATGAAAAGAATGCAACGCTCGTACCGGAGCGCGCTGCGCAGTGAGGATATTGAACAACTGACACCCGTAGTTGCGCAGATGATCGAAATCACGCGTCAGGGATTGACCTTACACTATGGTTTCGATGCCACAGAGCACACGGACTATCAAAATGGGATGCGACAGTTGCGCGCAGACTTGGAGCGGCTACAATTGGCGGTCGCCGCCAATAACTTTCCACTCGCTAAAAGCATTTTAAATCAGCAAATTAAAGCCACTCGGCGGCAATCACATGATAAATTCGGGGTCGATGAAGATTAGACCTTTGCTAAAAAAGCCAGCGCACTCGGCGCTGGACAGTTCACTCAACTCAAAGAACCAGCTACCAACCAATCCGCGCCCGCACGTCAGTTAAACGATCTTGCCGTAGCAACTCGCCGTTACGAAACACCGGCTGGAGTAGGTTTTCGCGGCCATTCAGTTGTTCTTCACGGATGGTTTGCAGTCCCTGCTCGGTCTCGACCAAGGCCAAGCGACCGCGCTTGGAGCGCTTACTGCGACTGGTAATCGGGTCTTTATACACGTCACGCCACTCGCCCGCCACATTGGCGCTACTGGCCTTCATCGCCCAGCCCAGCGTGTCACGATCCACTTGTTGCAGCAACCCGCCACCCATGCCAAACGCCAGATTATCCACACTAAAGCCCGCGTCTAGCACCGTGTCGAGGATCTTCTGCAAGCTGACCGGATTGATGCCATCGCCTTGAATCAAGCGCACACAGTCGGGCAGCACTTTATAGCCTTTGCTATTGGTGCTTGTGCCGAAGCGCACGGCCAGCCGCTGTAGCGCTTCGCGTACCACTTTGACCAGATCACCACTGTCTGGCCGAATCACCAACGTACCACCCATCTGCCGGATTTCGTCGCGCAACTCATCGCCCCACAACGCATCAATCGCGTTCCACAAGTCATAGCTATCACTGACCACCGCGACGATTTTGCCCGCACCGCCAAACTGCCGCAGCATATTACGGTAGGCGTCCACCTCACCTGCTCGACCCCACGAGGTCATGGTGCTGTGTTCGGCCGCAGGAATCGAGAAGCCAGCAATCGTATCAGTCTGATTCATGCCATACCAACGCGACGCGGCAATCAACGCGCTCAACGTGTCCGTACCAGCAAAATTCACCAAGTGCGCCAATCCGCCTAATGCCGCGCTTTCTTGGCTGGACACACCGCGTGCGCCAAAGTCGTGCAGCTTAAACGGCAAACCGTCTAGACTGTCACAGGATTTTTGCATGGCGGCTTGGATGATCTGGCGACACTGCCAGCTTTGGGTAGCAACAGTCGAGGGATACCACACTGCGCGTAGCAAGGCGGTTTCTAGAAAGCTGGTCAACCAATAACAAGCCGGATCGGTGTTGATCACCTGCGTGACCACGTTTTGACATGGCACACGCATGCCTTCCGGCACGGCGTCGATCTGTACCGGCAGATAGCCCTTGTGCTGATCCAAAATATACTGCCAACCGGCACGATAAAACGGTACACCATGCGCGGTCAGCAACAGATCGGCCTCGTCGATTTGTTGCTGCGTGATCGGTGTAGACAGATATTCCAGCAGATAGGCTTGCAGACCAAAAAACACCGTCTGTGAATATACGCCGCCGCGTGGCTCGATATAGCTAGAAATATAACGGGTATCCGGCGGATATTGCAGCCAGTGCGAGGCCTTATAGCTGTCGCTATCGAGCAGCAGGTTGTTAAATGATTGGGTGAGATTGACAGATGCCATGACAGAACTCCTCTGTGTTGCGGCGGTGTGGCAGGCGTTCGGTCTATCCGGTCGCCTGCTTTAAAAGCATTCATTTTTTCAACATCAATCAGAAAATCTTATAAACCAGCCATCGCGCAAATGATCGCGTAATGATCTTCAAACAACTGGGTCGGGTCGAGCGCTGACAAGGGCAACCAAAATGCCCGTTTGGCATCGTCGCCGCCGCGTACCTTCGGCAACCCTTCTGGTGAGCTGCGCAATTCAAAATAAAATGCTTGGGTAATGGTGCGACCGCGTGCCGAACGGTACGGATCATCAAAGGTACGCTGACCATGCATCGAGCCGCGCAGCACTGGATCGGGCACTTTGAGGCGGGTTTCTTCGCGCAGCTCACGAATACAGGCATCCAGTAGGCTTTCGTTGGCATCAATAAATCCACCCGGCAACGCCCACAGGCCACGACCGGGCATCGCCTGCCGCTCAACCAATAGGATATGTCCCGACTGGATCACCACCGCATCGACGGTGACAAAGGTCGGCGGGTATGGCGCACGCTCCCACTGTTTTTTATATTTATCAATAAACCACGCTTCTTCTTGCAGCACCGCATAGTCTGGCGTGGTTTTAAACTGCTCCAACACCGCCAAGCTACTTGCTGGCACATCACTCGGCTGTGGCATCGCACCGAGCAGATAGCTATCGCGCAGCGGGGTAGCAGATAGATTGTGATAGTTTGGGACAGACACCGACGGCCAATGTGGGAACAGCGACAG
>JBAQKP010000304.1:0-2393 GCA_049301135.1 Moraxellaceae bacterium
GTTCTATACGACTGTCGTATGGTGTTCGATAGCTTCAGGCATAAAAAAAGCGACCCGAAGGTCGCTTATCTGTTATTTATATAAATATATATTTATTACTTGGAGATCACTGTTGGTGCCTCTATGCGCGGTAATTTTAGTGAAATCAACGCCGCCAGCGCCACAAACAACGTCGATACCCACAGACAGGCCACCAAGCCATAGGTCTGAAACACCCAGCCGGACAGCACTGTGCCGATCAAGCGTCCCATCGCATTTGACATGTAGTAAAAGCCCACGTCCAACGACACACCGTCAATTTTGGCATATGACACAATCAAGTAGCTATGTAGTGATGAGTTGACCGCGAACAACGCGCCAAACACCAGCAAGCCACCGAGCAGTACATATAAAGCCGGTAAGCCCGCCAGCATGCCCAGTGCAATTAATGCGGGCATGATTGCCAACGCCGCTGCCCAGCCAAACGCGGCTTTGCCATCCGGTACTTGGCCTGACGCTTTTCCGGTGATGCGTGGCGCTTGGGTCTGTACAACACCGTAGCCGATCACCCACAGTGCCAAGAAGCCACCCACCATCCAAAAGTCCCAACCGAATACCGTGCTGAGATACACGGGTAGGGCAATCACAAACCAGACATCGCGCGCCCCGAACAAAAACATCCGTGCGGCGGACAGGGCGTTGATGGCGGTGCTTTTCGATAAAATGTCCTTAAACTTTGGCTTGGCGCTGGCTTTGCCGAGGTCTTTTTGTAGTAAGAACAAACTGGCAATCCACACCACACCAAGCACGGCGGCCATTGTCCACATCGCATTGGTAAAGCCCAATACGGTCAGCAACAAGCCACCCAGAAAGAACCCAACGCCTTTCAGCGCATTCTTCGAGCCGGTCAGAAGCGCCACCCATTTGTACAGGGTGCTTTGTTGGTCGTTCGGCACCAGCAGTTTGATCGAGCTTTTGGCGCTCATTTTATTCAGGTCTTTGGCGATGCCGGACAAGGCTTGTGCCGCCATCACATACACCACGGTCAGCATGCTAGCCGGTGCAGTCAGCATCAACAGCGCAATCACTTGCAAGGCCAAACCGATATTCATGGTGCGATTTAAGCCCAAACGCGCACCAAGGTAACCCCCAATCAGATTGGTGATCACCCCAAAAATCTCATAAAACAAAAACAACGCCGTAATCTGTAACGGTGTATAGCCCAGACTATAAAAGTGCAGCACAATCAACATGCGCAGTGCACCATCAGTCAGGGTAAACGCCCAATAATTGCCAGTCACGATCATGTACTGGCGAATTTCTGGACTCATCTGAGCGCTGAGCATACTCATGCCTGATCGGCCAAACCGACTTTTTTGACCAGTTCGACCAAGCGATTGCTGTAGCCCCATTCGTTGTCGTACCACGCGTAGATTTTGACGTGTGTTCCGTTCACAACGAGGGTCGATAGCGCATCAATAATCGACGAACGCGGATCAGTCCGATAATCAATCGACACCAGCGGACGTGATTCGTAGCCGAGGATGTCTTTGAGTTCACCTGCGGCGGCGTGTTGCAACAGTCGATTTACTTCTTCGGCAGTCGTTGGACACGACACTTCAAACACACAATCGGTCAATGAGGCATTCGCCAGCGGTACACGAATCGCATGGCCGTTTAGCTTGCCGCGTAGCTCCGGAAAAATCTCTGCAATCGCCGTGGCCGAGCCGGTGGTGGTCGGAATCAGACTCATGCCAGAGGCACGGGCGCGGCGCAGGTCTTTGTGCGGGGTGTCCAAGATGCTCTGGGTGTTGGTCAGATCATGGATGGTGGTGATCGAACCATGCACAATACCGAGTGCCTCGTGAATCACCTTGATCACTGGCGCGATACAGTTGGTGGTGCAAGACGCAGCGGTGACGATCTGATGTTGCATAGGATCGTACAGATGATCAT
Organism: Moraxellaceae bacterium; assembly: GCA_049301135.1. Lineage (GTDB taxonomy): Bacteria > Pseudomonadota > Gammaproteobacteria > Pseudomonadales > Moraxellaceae > JAYXXU01. The sequence continues at coordinate 1,936 of JBAQKP010000304.1, forward strand.
TCACGCCCATCACGATATTGAGTGCGCCCGATTCTTTGACCGGTGCAGCCACGACGACACGCTTGACGCCTTGCTTGAGGTAGTCTTGCAGTACGGCAACGGTTTTCATTTTGCCACTGGCATCAATCACCACATCACAGCTAGACCAATCGGTTTCTGCGATGCTTTTGTTGTGGGTGAGTAAGATCAGTTTACCGTTGATGATGATGCCGTCAGAGCTAAATTCAGCCGAATGCTGCCAACGACCATGCACCGAGTCAAAATTGAGTAAATGCGCATGTGCTTCTGCATTCCCAGCCGGATCATTGATCTGAATAAATTCAAATTCTGGCCAGTCAAACGCGGCACGCACCACCAAACGACCAATCCGACCAAATCCATTCACACCGATTTTAATACTCATGATGCTGACTCCTGATCGACCTTGATCTGATGAAGATACGCCACATGCACAGGAT
>JBAQKP010000305.1:0-2545 GCA_049301135.1 Moraxellaceae bacterium
GTCGATGATTGTGTGGCGGCCTTCCAATGGGCAGTCGCTCATGCCGCCAAGCTTGGCATTGACCCCAAACGGGTTGCAGTCGGTGGCGATAGTGCCGGTGGCAATCTGTCTGCGGTGGTCTGCCAAGTGCTGGCTGATCAAGCGGTTCGACCAGCAGCGCAACTGTTGATTTATCCAGTGACTGATTCTGCACGGCATTACCCGTCGCATGATCGCTACAGCAAGGATTTATTTTTGAGCGCACAAGATATCGAACGGTTTAAGTCGATGTATGTCAACGGCAGTGGCTACGGCTTTGATCATCCTTTGATTTCACCGTTGTATGGCGTTAAAGCCGGTCTGCCGCCTGCGCATGTGGTGATTGCCGCCTTCGATGTGTTACGTGATGAAGGCGAACTGTATGCGCAAAAACTACAAGCCTTAAACGTGCCATGTAGCGTGCAAATGGTCGCCGATCAAGGACATGGCTTTATTAATATTACCAGCGTGCATCGGCCTGCGCTGACCGCGACCATCGAAATGGCGCATGCGCTGAAAAAACTCCTGAGTTAATCCACTTGAAATCGGTCAGCACTGTCCTAGCATTGGGCAAGGCTGACCGAAGACTGACACTATCCGTTTTTAATCGCAGTTAAAATCCGCCGCGCCTGCGCCACCGTCATATAACGGGGCACGGCATATGTGCCATGTACCTCAGTAAAGGCTTTTTCAGCAATATCCGCAAAATCAGCAGCGTTTAGGGTCGGCAAACCCGTCGGAATATTCAGCGTCGCCAACAACTGTTTTACGTGCTGAATCAACTGCGCCGCAGCAACCGTATCTGTCGTACTTTCCGTCACCAGATCGAGTTGCCGTGCCAGCAGTGCTAGACGTGCTTCAGAGGCTTTTTGGTTAAACGCCAAGATGTGTGGCAACACCAAGGCATTCGCGCGACCATGTGGCACGCTGTAATACGCGCCTAACTGGTGTGCCAATCCATGCACGTAGCCGAGCGCGGCTTGATTGATCGCCAGACCGGCATAGTGTGCCGCCAAACCTAACGCCTCACGCGCCATCAGATCCTTGCCATTTTGATAAGCGGTCGGCAGGTGCTGCAACACCATCCGAATCGCAGCACCGGCATAATAATCAGTTTCGGCGTTAGCAAACTCGCTCATCCACGCTTCGAGCGCGTGCGTCAGTGCATCCACCCCAGTATCTGCGGTAATGTGTGCAGGCATGCCTTGCATAATGCTCGGATCAATCGCAGTCGCCAATGGCACAACTTTCGGGTCAAGTACCAGATTTTTCTGGTGGGTCACTGCATCGGAAATCACCGCACCCGCCGTCACTTCCGAACCCGTCCCTGCGGTAGTCGGCACCACAAATAACGGCAATGATGGTTGTTTGCCTTTTAAAATACCAATCAACTGCTGCGGCGTTTTGTGATTGCTTGCGGCTAGTGCGATCACTTTAGCGGCATCAATCGACGAACCACCACCGATTGCCAGCACCGCATCACAACGGGTGCTATGCAGCATCACCAAGCCTTGCTCCACCACCGCTAAGGTTGGATCCGGTGTGACCTCCGAAAATACGCGTGTTTCGATGTTTAGTTCGGCCAAACGTTGCAACAACGGCTCAACCATACCGAGTTTGAGCAGTACGTTATCCGTCACCACCAAGACCCGACGCACTCCGACATGACTGATCGTGTCACACAAGCGCAGGCTAGAGGCCGCGCCGAGCAACACCATCGGACGTGGTGCAGGCACAATTTTGATAATGACTTTAAGGGCGGCCAGCTTGCTTTTGGCTTTGAAGATGGTGGCGAGCTGTGACATCTGTTCTGCTTCCTTGGAGAATCGGCGGGATGGACTGATCAAAAACAATCGACTGCGTATCGACTGTGGATTGACCGACTATGCCACACGCACAAATCCCGACAATATGGCGAGATTCACCGCAAACCGACCCGCCACGCAACGGTTTCGCCACCCCATCTCGACCCGCTACAGCCGCAACAGTTGGCCGCTGATCGCATCGCGAATCACACTCGGTCGCGCCAATTGTCCCACCTCACCGATCACACAAGGCACTTGATCAGCAAAATAAGCCTGCACTTGCGCTGCGGTTCGCGCCGCCTCCGCACCCGCCGGATTCGCGCTGGTCGACACGATTGCCCCGCCATAGGCCAGACACAACGCCTGCACCACTGGATGCTGGGAGACTCGAATCGCCACCCGATCATGCGCGCCACTGATCCAGCGCGGAATCTCTGGCGTTAATGGCACAAGCCACGTATTCGCGCCTTGGTCGGGCTGCCAACTCGCAAGCACCGTTTGATATTGCTCGGCAGTCAATCCGACCAAGTAGCGTTCGACCTGCGCCACATGAGCCGCAATCAGAATCACACCTTTTTCGACTGGCCGCTGTTTTAGTCTTAAAATGTGCTCAACCGCCTGCTGATTGAACGGATCGCAGCCCAAGCCCCAGACGGCTTCGGTGGGATAGGCCAGCACCTGACCTGCCCGTAAAGATTGCGCTGCATCCAGCGGATTTAAGG
>JBAQKP010000306.1:0-8256 GCA_049301135.1 Moraxellaceae bacterium
AGTTCAGGTTTAAAGCAGCACGCCGCGCAATCGTATCCGGCTGGCCTTGCTTTACGGCTGCGGGCAAATCGCTTTCACTTTGCGACAGTGAGCCAGTCGCCGCCACACTGGGCAACAGACGCGACTGATTCGCTTGTAATCCAGCTTGCGCTTGGCGCAATCGCAGTACGGCCAGTGTCACGTCTTGGTTGTTTTGTGCCGCCAACTCGACCAAGGCGGTCAGTTGTGGGTCATTAAACTGCTGCCACCATGCTGCATCGAGTTGCGCACTCGCAGCGGTTTGACCGCTAAAATTCGGCGTTAAGCTGACCTGTTGGGGCGGCAGCGGCGGTCGCGTTTGACAACCGGATAGCAACACGCCCAACAAGAATATACCCAACAGCCTAGCGTTTGACCCACCTGCCGCTGCTGGACTGCCTCGTTTACCCCCAATCAGCTCACCATTGATCGGTAACTGCTGATTGCTTTCCCCGTATGATTTGCCCATGAGCGGCTCATTTACTATACTTAGTAGTATCGAAATTGTAGATGACTTTACTGGACTGTCAAGCATATGAATAGCAGATCAGACGAAATACCCGTAAAACGCGGTCGGCCACGTGATCCGGCACGCCTGCAACGGGTACTCGATGCCGCCAAAACTCAGTTTTTGCAGCAGGGCTTTACTGCGACCAGCATGGAGTCAATTGCCAAAGCCTCTGGCGTGTCTAAAATGACGATTTATAACTACTTTCCAACCAAAGAAGCCTTGTTTGAAACCTGTGTCGCCAGCCGTACCGATGACGTGTTTCATCTGTCCAAGTTATACCAGACTGGATCGCAACTGCCTGCGCCCAGCGTGGTGCTGCATCAGATTGCCACGCAGTTCGTCGCCTTGATGCGAGATGAAGAAGCGTTGGCCTTACATCGAGTGATGATCAGCAGTGCCGCGCAACACCCTGAGATCTGTAAAAGTTTTTTTGAGCAAGGCTGCTGGCGACTGAATCAACAGATCAAAGGCTATCTCGAACTCGCCCACCACGCCGGATTGCTCTGTGTGACCGATGCACAACTCGCTTCGGATCAGTTTTTAGCACTGTGCTTGGGACGGCAACACCTGCACGGTCTGTTGATGCTCGGCGCGCCGACAGCCGAACAAGATCGCGCGATGATTCAGGATAATCTGGCGATGTTTCTGCGTGCCTATACCTAAGTCGCGATACCTAAGTGGCTATACTGAATGACTGTACCGACCTGCCTATGCCAGTGTGCCTAGGGTCTAAACCAATCGGCGCGGGCTGACGAAACAGCACGCGGCTGACCCATGCAAAAGCGCGGCAATAAATACAGCAGCCGCCACAAAAGCCCTTTACAATAGCATCAATCACTTGCGACCTCTGATTAGCGAGCAGCGCCATGACAGCACCGACTCCACTTCCCGTTCAATTACAGCTACAGCGCAGTGCGACTGACTATTTAATCGCGGCCAAACAAGTCGAAATCCAAAATCTAGCCTATTTTTTAAAAATGGGACAATTGGTGGTGATGGTCAGTGATCTGGTGCATGCGCTGCAAAAAGAACGCGGCGCATCGAATATTTTTTTAGGCTCCAAAGGTCGGCACTTTGAGCAGTCGCTCAGCACGCTCACGCAGCAAACTGACCAACAAATCCAAGACTTTAAGCACACTTTAAATCAAATCCACCCCGAAATCAGCCAGCACTGTAGCAGCAGTCGCCTGCTGAATCGAATCGCCTATGTGCTGCATGGCTTGGCTGGTTTACTGACTGCACGCCAACAAATCCGTCAGCTTGAATTGGCGCCTGAGCTGGCCACGCAACTGTATAGCGACATCATCAGCGGGTTGCTGGCGATTGTGTTTGAAACGGCCGACAGTGCCGTCGATCCCACCATCGCACGGATTTTGGTCGCGATGTTTAACCTGATGCATGGCAAAGAACTGGCAGGACAAGAGCGGGCGCTCGGCTCGGCGGGCTTTGCCGCCGGACAATTTAGCGCCGCACAAATCGAACGCTTACAGTACTTGATTGATGCACAGGAACGCTGTTTTGAGCTGTTTCGTGAGTTTAGTCATCCCGCCGCGCAGCAGTTGTGGCAACAGCAGTCCAGCCAGTCCTATCTGATCGAGATTGAACGGCTACGCCGCCTGATCCTGACCCAACCGCAGCACACCACCCGAACCGCGCCGATTGATCAAGATGATCAGTGGTTCGGGCTGCTGACCCAGCGGATTGATGATTTAAAATCGGTCGAAACCGCGCTCGAAGTACATTTACAACAACTGTGTGAACAAAAACTGCACGATGCACAGATTGCGCTCGGCCAGCAACAAGCGCTGATTGAGCAGCTACAACACGACAACAGCGATAGCTTTGTGGTGTTTCTCAGTGGCCACGCACCGCAACCGCTCAAATCACCGCACAGCGATCACTTTCATCCAGATGGCCTCAGTCCACGGCTCGGTCGCTCGGTGTTTGAACTGGTACAACACCAAGCGCAACGTCTACAACAGATGAATGACGAACTTGATGCGGCACGCCAAGCCCTCGAAGAACGCAAACTGCAACAAAAAGCCAAGGCACTGCTGATCAAACACCGTCAGATGAGTGAAGACGAAGCACACCGTTTACTGCGGCAAATGGCGATGGATCAAGGCAAAAAACTATCTGATGTCGCCAAAAGCATCATTGATATGGCACAAGTCTGGCGTTAAGTGGCATGCAGGGTGCGTGCGCCCGTAAAACACCTTAAAATGCTCGGCCTAATGATGCGCCCACAAGGATTCATGCTGTGAAACTTCAAGTCAAACTGCTCGACCCACGCATCGGTACCACATGGCCGATGCCCAACTATGCCACCAGCGGTTCGGCAGGGATTGACCTACGTGCCTGTCTGGATGAAGCCATCATCTTGCAGCCGAACCAAACCATTTTGGTCAAAACTGGCATGGCGGTTTATATTGCTGATCCGAGTTATGCCGGTTTGATTTTGCCGCGTTCTGGCCTCGGCCATAAACATGGTATTGTACTCGGCAATTTGGTCGGCTTGATTGATTCAGATTATCAAGGCGAACTGATGGTTTCGGTCTGGAATCGCGGCCAACAACCGTTTACCCTAGAGCCGGGCGAACGCATGGCACAATACGTGCTTGTGCCGGTACTACAAGCAGAGTTTGAATTGGTCAGCGAGTTTGACCAGAGCGCACGCGGCGCAGGCGGTTTTGGGCATACTGGGCGACAATAAGACCCAATCGGCCACGCATGCACCGCCACACCGTGCGCCGCGCCACAAGGACTCGTGCCATATCAACACCACCGTAAGGACACCACTCGTGCAGCATAAAACCACAATGACTCGTCCCCCCTCACGCTTTGCGGGCAAACTGCCCAGCCTTGCGCTGCATATGGCACTGGTGGTCAGCGCCAGTGCAGGCAGTTATGTTTGGCTTGAGCAACAACTCGCCCAACAGCAGCAGCAGCGGGTACAGGATTTTGGTGAACAAGCGGCAACCTTGGTCGAACTGCACGTGGCCAACCTACTGACTCAAACCCAATTGCTGGCGCAACAGCCTGATCTGCGCAGCGCAGCCATCATTAAAGCGGTGATTCCAGAAGGCGGCACTGTGCCACCCTCGCTCAGTTTTGCTGTACAAGACCTGCTGCATCGCACCCGTACCGATCAAACCGTCCCCGAACTCGACATGAGTCGCGGCAAACCCATGATTGATATTGCGGTTGCAATGCCCGCCGGTGGACATCTGGTCGCCGAATGGTCATTTGAAACACTGGCCAAAGACCTCGAACGCATCACGCCCAGTGGCTATCAATTGCGCTTGGTACAACAAATCGGCGGCAGTCCGGTCGATGCGCTACGCGTGAACAGCAACAATAACGATGGCCTGCTCAAAAATATCGAACTCAAACTGCCGCAGTGGCAACTCAGCGTCGGCGATCTCGGTCAGCCTAGCCCATTGCCGTTGTGGGCAGCGCTGATCAGCCTGATCGGTGGTCTACTGTCGCTGTTGCCGTGGCTGCTGCTTGCACGCAATCAACCAAGCCATGCCGCCAGCAGCCCAGCCAAAAGCTCCGCAGACAACAACACAGCCAATAACACGGCCAACAATAATAGCAAAACAGTCGCCAGCCCGACTGCCAACCCAGCGACCGGCGCGACTGCGAATAGCCCTGCGGATACCGCAACCGATAGCCCAAGCAATGATCATGGCAAACCTCAACTACCGACCGCGGCCATCGAAGCCCCAGCGGCGAGTTTGGCCGCTACAGCGCTGGCACTGAATAAAGAGACAACTGCCAATACCGCCACAACCGCCGAACCAGAAATCAGCCTGAGTACCACAACTGCCCATACTGAGAGCAGTCCGGTCGCCGATAGCCACAGCATGGACTTTGAGCTGGACGATCTGTTACTCGGTGATCTTGAACTCTCGCCCGTCGTGCGTTTCCCGTATCAGCTGTTTCGTGCTTACGATGTACGCGGCACCACCAGCCTGCTGGATGAAGCCCTGATCGAAAGGATTGGCCGTGCATTAGGTGCAACCTTGCGCGACCGGATGCAGCGCCAAGTGGTACTCGGCCACGATGCCCGCCTGACCAGCCCACGCTATGCCGAAATCATGCGTCAAGCGCTGGTCAAATCTGGCCTCACCGTGATTGATATCGGCCAAGTGCCAACGCCAATCATGCACTTTGCCGCCAAGCAACACGACGGCAACGGCATCATGATCACCGCCAGTCACTGCGACGGCGACCAAAACGGCATCAAATGGGTGATCGAAAACAGCCCACCGAAGCCAGAAGACATTCAGGCACTGGCCGAACGTGCCGACCAAAACCGCTTCGTCGATGGGGTCGGCCAAGCGCGCCAGCAATCCTATACAGATGCCTATATTGACGCACTGCATGGCGATGTGATCCTCGGCCAAAATTTCGAAATCGCCATCGACGGCATGAATGGCATGATGGGACAAATCGCCGAACGGGTGCTGACCGCTGCCGGTTGTAAAGTCAGTGGCATCAACCTCAACCCTGACGGTCAGTTCCCGAATGGCGCCCCCGATCCCTCCAAAGCGGGTCAGATTGACGACCTGTGTAACGACGTGATCATTAGCAACGCCGATTTAGGCTTTGCATTTGACGGCGATGGTGATCGCTTGGTGGTGGTTGATCAACAAGGCCAAGTGGTCTCACCGGATCAACTGATCGCCCTGTTTGCTCAGATGATCCTGAATGCCAAACCCGGTGCCGACATTATTTTTGACGTCAAATGCAGCCGCATGCTGAGCAGCGTGATCACCCAAGCCGGTGGTCGTCCGGTCATGGTGCGCAGTGGCAACACCTTTATTCGTCAAGCGGTGCAATCGACCGAGTACGACGCAGCATTTGGCGCAGAGTTTTCGGGTCATTACTTCTTTAATGATGGCCGTAGTAACAACAACGATGACGGCTTATACGCTGCCCTGCGACTGCTCGAATGGCTCGATCAACAAGGCCAAAGCATCGCCGAAATGCTCAAAGCACTGCCGCAACGGGTCAGCACGCCTGACTTGTATATTCCACTCGATGGCACAGATGGTCGGCAATTGCTGGCCGATCTGCAAGACAGCGCCGAAGCCCTCGCCGAAGGACAACTGTCGCTGCTCGATGGGATTCGGCTTGATTTTAATGATGGCTTTGGCATTATTCGCGCCTCCAACACAGGGCCGTATTTGACCGCTCGGTTTGATGGCGAAACCCCTGAAGCGTTGATCCGTATTCGGCAGATTTTTCAGGGCTTGATTTCGCAGCATCATCCAACGCTGGCCAAACATTTGGTGGACTGATTTTCATTGACCTGCTCGTCTTTATGAGCGCACGGAGTGTCGTATGGCATTAAGCAAAGAAACCGCCTTGAATATCGCCAAAGTCCTCACTGAGGGTTTGCCGTATATTCAACGCTTTACTGGCAAAACCATCGTGGTCAAATACGGCGGAAACGCCATGACCGACCCTGAGCTGGAGCGTTCATTTGCCCGCGACATCGTCTTGCTAAAAACCGTCGGCATCAATCCGGTCGTGGTACATGGCGGCGGGCCGCAGGTCGATAGCTTATTGAAGCAGCTTGGCCGTGAGTCTGACCGCATCGACGGCATGCGGGTGACTGATGGTGCGACGATGGAAGTGGTCGAGATGGTACTCGGCGCGAGCGTTAACGGCTCGATTGTCAATCTGATCAATCAACACGGTGGCCGTGCGATTGGTTTAACTGGCAAAGATGGCAATCTGATCCGCGCTCGTAAGCTGATGCTGGACAAAACTGACGATAAAGGTCAGATGTACAAGGTTGATCTGGGCTTGGTCGGTGAGGTGGTCGGCGTGAAAACCGACGTGCTGGATTTGTTTTTTAAGAGTGATTTTATCCCTGTCATCGCCCCACTCGGTGTCGATGAGGAAGGCAACACGTATAACATCAATGCCGATCTGGTCGCCGGTAAAGTCGCTGAAGCTTTGAAGGCTGAGAAATTGATCTTGTTGACCAATATCGCCGGTGTGATGGATGCCGATAAGAACATTCTGACCGGATTAACCACGCAAGAGGTGGATCGTTTGATCGAAACTGGTGTGATTTATGGTGGGATGATTCCGAAGGTGTCGTGTGCGCTGGATGCGGTCAAAGGTGGCGTACACACGGCACATATCATCGACGGCCGTGTACCGCACTCGACCTTGCTGGAGATCTTTACTGATCAAGGCATGGGGACGTTGATCAGTAATCGGGTCAAGAAGTCTCACTAAAAATTGATGAGTAGGGTGCGCCGTGCGCACTCTACAAACTGCTAAAAATTAGGCCGGAGGTGCAATTGCGGGTGCCAATATTCCGCCTCTTTGATAGGCTTCTAAAAAAGGTCTGAGCCGCGACCAACGGGCAAACAAAGGTTGTAGCTCTTTCGCACCAATGATTTTGCCAAACTCACAATACTGGTGATCTGCTTCCTCTTCATCAAAACCAAAAAGCACCACGTTGGATGCAATAGGGTGACCTAGCCCCCCCCAAACCCCCAGAGATTTTTGCAAAAGAATCAACAAGTTTTTTTCTTACATGCTCTGGACTTTGTGATGCATCATAACTTATGTCTTTTTTTAACACAGTCTCTAATACACCGGTTGCTGTGAGAAACCTTGCATAGCTTGTTGGGTATTTTGGTGTAAAGAAGGACTTTAGCCTAGCGTCCGTGTAGAGTAATGCAACATAGATACCAGCTATATATTGACGCCGCAGCGATGTTAACTTGTTACTTCTTTCGATATCAGATTCAAGACCACAATTATCTACCAGCATTGGAATGCGCGACTCCATAATAAAAAAAACATTCGTTGTCCCAGAACTATCAGCATCCATTTCTAACGTTCGTAACGTAAGATTTTCTTCAAAATCACTATCTGTGAACTTTTTGTATTCGTTTGACCTCATAAAGTCTAGATGTCCGTGTGTAATATATGTGATCTCGTGGCCAACTATAAACAAAAAGGCAGATTGATGTGCTATTAAAGATTTTGTTACGCTGGTAGCTTCAACTAGATTTATAGGTTTAGACATAAAGTCTTTTACTATATCTATCAAATATTTTCCACTATAGTCATTTTCAAGCTGCATTGGACTAAGCCCTAAGAACTCTGATAAATCTGGTAGACTCTGAACTCTTAGAGACAGTCCTAAAAGATCATAGTAAGCATTATGGTCAACTAGCAAAATGAAAAAACCCTCACTCACTCTTGTGACTTGAAATGGTGCTACTGAATCTACTACAACATAGTTAAGAGTCGCGTTGATGGATAATATTTTATGAAGAGCATTAATAGTCCAATCCATATAACCAATAATAGGTAAGTAATGCTCTTCTGCCTCATTTTTTGTATAGATCCAATCCGCAGACGTCACCCGTCTTCCTAAATTAAATAGTTTTCTAACAGTTTCGTCGGAAGCGTAGTTTTTTGACATAAGAGGAATCTCAAATTGATGCATGATGTGTAGAAGTTAATCATGTTTCAGTCTGTTTTTTTGACCCAACCCTCAAGTGACATTGGCAGAAAAACGTACGATTACTCAACACTACAGACTTACGCTGGTACTATAAATCATAACCTGCATCTAAAAAATGAAAAGGGAAGTAAAATTTGAAGCCAGCTAATCGACTCTACTCTACCCTCTACCCCCAAACTCTGCCACACTGCGTCTTTACCGATACCCGACCCGCTACACC
>JBAQKP010000307.1:0-2604 GCA_049301135.1 Moraxellaceae bacterium
CGCCTACTGTCCGGTGGTATGAAACGACGACTGATGATTGCACGGGCGATGATTCATGAGCCGAAGCTGCTGATTCTCGATGAGCCAACGGCGGGTGTCGATATTGAATTACGCCGTTCGATGTGGGATTTTTTACAGCAAATCAACAGCGAAGGCACCTCGATTATTCTGACCACACATTATCTCGAAGAGGCCGAAATGCTGTGTCGTCGGATTGCGATTATCGACCAAGGTCTGATCAAAAAAGACACGGATATGAAATCACTGCTCAGTACCTTGGCGGTTGAAACGTTCGTGCTCGATCTGCGTGAGCCACTGCAACACGCGCCTGAACTGCATCTGCTGGGCATGAATCGTCTGCAACTGACCGATCCGTTGACGCTTGAGATCACCCTCGAAAAAAGCTATTCGATCAATTTGATTTTTCAACAGCTATCAGCACTCGGTATCGAGGTGGTCAGTATGCGCAACAAGACCAACCGACTTGAGGAATTATTCGTGGGCATGGTCGAAAAAAATCTGGCAAGCACAGGAGTTGCGCAATGAATACTGCCCAAACATGGATTGCGCTGTCCACCATCGTGCGTAAAGAAATCCGCCGCTTTATGCGGATCTGGCCACAGACCTTGCTACCGCCTGCGATTACCATGACCTTATATTTTGTGATTTTTGGTCAGATGATCGGTAGTCGTGTCGGCGAAATGGGCGGTTTTAGCTATATTCAGTTTATCGCACCCGGTTTGATCATGATGGCAGTGATCACCAACAGCTACTCGAATGTGGTGTCGAGCTTTTATAGCGTAAAATTCCAGCGCAGCATTGAGGAGTTGATTGCCAGTCCTGTGCCGCATCATGTGATTTTGATTGGTTATTTACTCGGCGGGGTGATTCGCGGCTTGTTAGTCGGCTTGATTGTGACCGCGCTGTCGCTGTTTTTTACCCAACTGCATGTTACCCATGCGTTTGTCATGCTGTTTACGGTGTTGGTCACGGCGATTTTGTTTTCGCTTGGCGGTTTTATTAATGCGGTCTATGCCAAATCGTTTGATGATATTTCGATTGTACCGACCTTTGTCTTGACCCCACTGACCTATCTCGGCGGTGTGTTTTATTCAATGGAATTGCTCTCGCCGTTTTGGCAAAACATCTCGTTAATCAATCCAATTGTGTACATGGTTAACGCCTTTCGTTACGGTATTTTGGGTCATAGCGATGTGAATGTCTGGCTGTCACTTGCGGTGATCAGTGGTTTTTGTGTGCTGTTGTATGTGTACGCTTATCGCTTGCTCAGTCGTGGCACAGGTATGCGTGAATGAGCCAAGTCGAGCATTCTAGCCTCGGTCAAATCACCGACTATCCGACCACCTACGCGCCAGAGGTGTTGTTTCCGATTGCACGGGCTGAAGGCCGCGCCAAACTGCCGGCCACGCCGCACTTGGATCACGGGGTCGATTGGTGGCATGTGTTCGAACTATCATGGTTGGATCACAGTGGCAAACCGCAAGTCGGGATTGGGCGAATCGCCTTCCCTGCGTCTGCACCGAACCTGATCGAATCCAAATCACTCAAGCTGTATTTTAACAGCCTGAATTTTACCCGCTTTGCTGATCAAGCTGGACTGATTCAGCAAGTGGAGGCTGACCTCAGTCGTGTCGCAGGCGCAGCAGTGCAGCTACAGGTGTTTGCTGTTAACGATCTGCCGATTGCCGAACCACAGGGCATTTGTCTGGATGACTTGCCCTTGCTTGCTGAACGCAGCCAACCCGATCCGAGCTTGCTACGGCATGCCGAGCCGTCAGAATGGAGCAATGATCAGCAGCTTTACTCGCATTTGCTGCGCAGTAACTGTCCAGTGACCAATCAACCTGACTGGGGCACGATTTTTATTCGCTATTCTGGTCGGAAAATTTGTCCTACACACCTGTTGGCCTATATTATCTCGTTCCGGCGGCACAATGGTTTTCATGAACAATGTGTTGAGCAAATTTTTGCCGATCTTTGGCAGAGGCTACAGCCGCAGCGCCTGATGGTCTACGCGACCTACACACGCCGTGGTGGACTGGACATTAATCCATGTCGAAGTTCTGATCCAATGTGGTTAGCACGGCCAATTCGTCTGGCACGCCAATGATTTATGCTCACATTCTGACTTTAGGGGTTTATTCACATGACTGGTTATTTTGGTTTCATTCCATCGACTCAGCTGACCAACGATATTCGTCAAGCGCGCGCCAAAGCCAGTGCCAAAGGCAGTGAGCTGTTATACCCATATCGCGATGCAGTCGCGACCGCGATCAATAATGAACTGATCGACAATACACTGGTTCAAGTCGTGATTGATTTACCTGCCAATGATAAAAAAGACACCATGCTGAAACTGGCTAATTTTATCAAAAGCACCTCGACTGGACTGCTCGGCCAATTACTGGGCAAAGTCGACAATGCACAAGCCTTAAAATCTCTAGATTTTTTGAATCAAAGTACGCATCTTGATTCCAATGGTATTGAGCGAGTTGGCTTTGCGATTCCAGAATCACTGGTCGATCAAATGAAAGCCTCGTTTGCCGCCGTGGCCGCAGGCGAAGGTAAAAGCCAACGTGATGC
>JBAQKP010000308.1:0-8313 GCA_049301135.1 Moraxellaceae bacterium
GTTGTACTGGCACGAGTGGGTTTGTCTACAACGTCGATACCGGCGCAATGCAAATCAGCTTCACCAACCAAATGCTTAAAAATAACGCAACGGCATTGACCCATACGCTAAATGGAAGCTTGTCTGGGTCGCTTGCTGTTGCACCACTCAAAATCAATGACTTACCAGTCTCGTCACAAAGCACCCTCAGTATCGATCAGGTGACCGTTCGGCCACAGGCCATTCAAACAGACAATGCCGCAGATCCGTTCGTCACTATTCACTTGGATGATGGTCGTGAAATTTACACTTATGTGTTTACCGATGAGGCACAGAACCTGCTTGCCAATGTGTCACATGCTGACGCTGAGAGTGCTTTTCTCCTTGATGCCACCTTACCCAGCAATCCACTGCCAGTTGTAACCAGTAATACTGCCACACGCGTTGCCGTCAGCTTTAATCGGGTCTTGCTGCGCGATTCGAATAACCGTACGCGCACCCTGTCTGGTAGCTTTAGCGTAAATAAACCCAGTGCAAGTTTGACACTGGATCAGCAAGACGTCGAAGGCACAAAGACACATTTTGTAACTTATTCCAGTACACTCCTGAACCAATTCGTGATCCGTAATTTTAGCATAGAGCCTAACAGCACCTCTGAAAGCTTGACTGCTGTCAGCGTGATTAGTCGGGGTCGGCAGGTTGTTTCTGTGGCGATTGAGCAATCTGCCAATGGCGAAATCCTAGACTCGTATCTTTGCGACGCTGCGATTAAGATCCCGTGCACTGGCATCACGCTAGCCAATAACCGTAGCGAAATCACCTTTAACAATACGCCAATGGCCACGAACAGCACAGCCAAACCGGTGCTACTCAGTGGCAAACTTGTCGGATTTGATCGCTAAACGCTCACGACAGTTAAGCGTAGGACAACGGCACCAATCCTTGCGATTGGTGTTTTTTTTACATTCTGTTAACATGTCGCCCGTCACGGTGCTCAATCGAGTTAAACGGGAAACAGGTGAAAGGCCTGTACTGCCCCTGCAACGGTAAGCCAAGTGTGGATTCGCCATCACCGCCACTGCAAGTCATCACTTGTGGGAAGGCGGCGAATCAAGTCTTGCAAGTCCGGATACCGGCCATGACCCATGTCAGCTTTGCCCAATCATGCAAGCTGGCGTGCTGACGCGCGGCAGGGTTCCCGTTGCAGTCATTGCCTGCCTTTACACAGATGCGCTGTCCGTTGGACTGGTTGTGTTTGTTGTCCTGCTTGCTCTGTCTGTTGCCCATGAGCTTTTGCCCGCATTTTCTTAAATATCGTCATGCAGCGGGCATGGCTTGTGGAGACAGTTATGTCTAATCAATCGTTTCGCCTTCTTCCTTTAATTGTGTTGATGCCAGCGTCGTTTACGCTCGCCAGTGAGCCTGTACAGCCAGCCGCAGCAGTTGCCACGCTGCCCGCCACACTCCCCGTCACCGTTGTCACCGCCAGCCGCATCGCCCAACCGATTGATCAGGTGATCGGCGATATCAGCGTCATCGAACGCGCCGAGCTTGAACGGTATAGCGGCGAAAGCGTCCTAGATGCTTTGCAGATGCAAGCCAGTATCCAAATCATCAGTAACGGCGGTGCAGGCAAGCCTAGCGCTGTCTTTATGCGTGGGGCAAATACATCACATACACTGGTGTTGATTGATGGCGTACGCTATGGCTCGATCACACTGGGGACACCAGCGCTTGAACACCTGCCGGTCGATCAAATCGAACGCATCGAAATCTTGCGTGGTTCGGCAGCTAGCCTGTACGGTTCGGATGCCATTGGTGGGGTGATTCAGATTTTTACTCGTCAAGGCAGCAAAACCCCGAGCGTGTCACTCACTGTAGGCGCAGGCACTGAAAACACTCAGCAGGCCAGCGTGACGGCAGGTGGACAATTTGGTGAAACGCGTGCGGCGATGACGATTGCCCACAGCAAAACTGATGGCATCAGTGCGATCAGCAACCCAAGCAACAGTAATTTTTTTGCAGATGAAGACAGCTACCAAAATAACAGTATCAGCCTTAATCTCACGCAGAACCTTGGTACACAGCATCAAGTCGGGGCACGGCTACTTGTGGCAGAAGGTGAGAACCAATTCGATGGGGCGGCCTATGATGCTAATTTTAGTCCTGTAGCACAAAATTACGATTATCGTAATACTACCCAAAATGGCGCGTTCAGTGTTTGGAGTCGCCATCAGTGGAGTGATCACTTGACCACTCAGCTTCAAATTGGGCGCAGCGAAGACAAAAGCGATAATTTTTCGCCACAATCGTCAACCAATTATGCGGATGACATCAGTGTTTTTGATACCGCTCAAACTCAATTCAGCCTCAATAACGAGCTTCGCTTCGCCTATGGCAGCATGACCTTTGGTGCAGAACGACTTGAGCAAAAACTCAACAGCAGCACCAATTATCCCGTCAAAGAACGCAGTATTGACAGCTTTGTCGCCGGTTACGTTGGTCAGTATAAAAACATCAATGTGCAAGCTAATCTGCGCAATGATGACAACTCACAATACGGCAATGAGACTACCTACGGCGTCGGGTTCAGTGCCGCCATCAATGAGCAGTTCAGCGTCGGTGCACAGCACAGCACAGCGTTTTTAGCGCCTAGCTTTAACGATCTGTACTTTCCATTCTATGGTGATGCGAGCCTAGCACCCGAACAGTCGAACAGTCGCGAGGTGTTTATTGCCCTTAAGCTTGCTGACCTGCGTAGCCGCCTGACGGCTTACCAAAACGATGTCAAAGACCTGATCGAATACAACCCCGCCACGTTTGGCCCTGCCAACATCGGCCAAGCGCGCTTACAAGGTGTTACGCTAAACAATGACTGGCAGCTCGACAATCTGCAAGCCGGTTTAAGCTATGATTATTTGGATGCAGAAGATCGCTCCAATGCTGCAAATCGTGGCAACCAACTGCGCTATCGTGCCAAACACAGTGGCGTTGCCTATTTTGGCATGCAGCAAGACCAACTGAGTGGCCGCGTCGAACTGCAAGCGGTCGGTACACGCTACACCAATCCAAGCAACACCCAACAGGTTGCAGGCTACACCTTAGTCAACCTATCAGGCAGTGTCGAAGTGACACCCGAACTCAAGATCGGCTTACGGGTCAACAACCTGTTCGACGAGCAATATGAGTCGATCAAAGACTACGGCACACTCGGCACAAACGGGCTACTGTCATTGACATTTACCCCGAAGCTGTAATCAGGCAATCATCATGACAGTCGAGCTGGTTCTCGGCGGGGCGCGCAGTGGCAAAAGCCGCTACGCGCTACAACACGCCCTCAATGCTGCAAATGTGACGTGGATTGCCACGGCACAGGCGTTTGATGCCGAAATGCAACAGCGCATCTCGCACCATCAAGCAGAGCGGCCAAGCCATTGGCGCACCCTTGAAACGCCGCTATACCTGAGCCAAACACTGGCACAACAGAGCGATCAACCGATGATTGTGGTGGATTGTTTGACCTTATGGGTCTCCAACTGGCTGTGTCAACCGACCCAGCACCACATCTCAGATCACAGCATACAAGATACAGCAAGCCACAGCCTGACCGCCGAATGGCAAACCGAACAGACCGATTTTCTGCGCCAGATCGAACGATTTAGCCACCTACCGCAACAGCTGATCTTGGTCAGTAATGAAGTGGGTTTTGGGATTGTGCCGGACAATCCACTGGCACGGCTGTTTCGCGATGAGGTCGGTCGGTTGCATCAGCAGATTGCTACCATCGCCAACGCAGTGACGTTAGTGGTCGCAGGCTTACCGCTGTCGATCAAACCGCACGCACAGGATTAAAGCCATGCCAAATCTGCACAATCAAGATCTTTGTCCAAACCTGACATGGTGGCAACAGCCGATTGCTGGATTGGATCTGGACAGTCAAGCGGCGGCGCTCGCACGTCAAGCCAGCCTGACCAAACCCACCGGTGCTTTGGGACAGCTTGAAACACTGGCGGTGCAACTGGCCGCGCTGCAAGGTCGCGCACAACCGACACTGGATCGACCATGGATCAGTGTGTTTGCCGGCGATCATGGCATCACCCAAGCAGGCGTCTCCGCCTATCCCAGCGCGGTGACAGCGCAAATGGTCAGTAACTTTGTACAGGGTGGCGCAGCGATCAATGTGCTTGCCAGACAGATCAAGGCTAGCTTTGAAATTGTCGATGTCGGTGTGGCAGCAGACACCGCCCAAATGATTTCGCCTCATGCCAACACGGTAATACAAGCCAAAACTGCTCAAGGCACTGCCAACTTCCAGCAGCAGCCCGCGATGAGCCTTAGCGATGCTGAACACGCGCTACAGGCCGGCTATGCAGCAGTACAGCGGGCGATTGCGGCCAAGGCGGATTGTTGGATCGGCGGCGAAATGGGCATTGGCAATACCAGCAGTGCAACCGCGATTGCTTGTGGATTATTAAGTCAACCGTCAATTGTGTTGACTGGCGCAGGGACGGGCTTGGCAGAAGCAGCCATTGGGCACAAAGCACAAGTGATTCAAGCCGCACTGGATCAGCATGCTGTGTCTGGTGATCAAACGCTGCGGGTGTTATGTACATTTGGCGGTTTTGAGATTGCGGCCTTGTGTGGTAGTTATTTGGCAGCGGCGCAAGCGGCTTTGCCGATCATCGTCGATGGTTTTATCAGCAGTGTTGCGGCATTGCTGGCGGTACGCATACAACCGGCTTGTCGCGACTGGATGTTTTTTAGCCATCAATCAGCCGAACAAGGCCATCAGATGGTGCTAGACGCGATGCAAGCACAGCCGCTACTGAAGCTCGGCATGCGACTCGGTGAAGGCAGTGGCGCGGCGACTGCATTCCCACTGCTGCAACTGGCCTGTGTCCTGCACAATCAGATGGCGACCTTTGCTGAAGCACAGGTCAGCCAACAAACTGATCAGACCTAAAGGCTCAATATGTCGCAGATTTTTGGTGATCATCGGCAGATTTTGCTCAAGCGATTTGGCGCAATATTAATATATATCTATATATTAATATTGACAGTAATCAACATCGTATCGTCTGCCGATGCTCAGCCCGTCAGCTCTACAATCCCTAAACCTAGCATCCTTAACCACAACATCAGGGTGACCGATGATCTGAGTCGGATCATAGCGCTTCGGCAGCCTGCTCGACGAGTTATCGCCTTATCGCCGCACTTGACCGAACACCTGTTTGCGATTGGTGCAGGCACAAAAATAGTCGGCGTGGTCAGTTATAGCGATTATCCAGCAGCAGCCAAAAAATTACCGATTGTCGGCGGCTATACAGGGTTTGATCTGGAAAAAATCCGCAGTCTACGACCTGATTTGATCGTCGCATGGCACTCAGGTAACCCACCTGCTCAGTTTGTACAGGTCGCCTCGCTGGGGATTCCGATCTATTATTCAGAGTCGTCGCAAATCAGCGATATCGCTCAAACCTTACAGCGACTCGGCACACTCACTGGTCAGCAAGTGCAGGCCGATCAAGTAGCAAAACAGTTTAATCAACGCATCCAGCAACTGCAGCAACGCTACGCGACACAGCGCAAGGTGCGGGCATTTTACCAAGTCTGGGATCGCCCGCTGATGACGATCAATCACAAACAGGTGATTTCGAGTGCCTTACAAATCTGTGGCGGCCAGAATGTTTTTGCCGATTTACCGCAGCTTGTACCGACCATTGATGATGAGGCGGTGTTAGTCAAAAACCCAGAAATCATCCTGACCAGTGGTGCAGAGTCTGGCTCTGCCGACTGGCTGAAACGCTGGCAGCGCTGGCCTCGTATGCTTGCGGTACAGCGCCAGAATCTGGTCGTACTGCCGCCAGACTTACTCAGTCGGATGGGCCCCCGCTTTGCCGACGGTACACAGCAACTTTGTGAAGCGATTGATCGTGCACGTCGTAAAGCCCCTTAAAACCCTTTGGACAGCCCTCTTCTGATGATCTCTTCTGCGGCGCGTACTGCGATTGGACTGACTCGATACCAGCAGATCGTTAGCCTGTTGCTGCTGCTGGGTTTATTGCTGCTGATGTTCGGCCTGAGCCTCAGTATCGGGAGCACCACTTATCGGCCGTGGCAGCTGTGGCAAAATAGTGAGGATGCGTTGCTTGCGCGGGATATCATTTGGTCATTGCGCCTACCACGCAGTATTGCAGCCTGCGCAGTGGGCGCACTGCTCGCGGTTGCTGGTGCATTACAGCAAATCCTCCTGCGTAACCCACTGGCTGATCCATATATTCTGGGCACATCAGGTGGCGCCAGTGTCGGCGCGTTGCTGGCCATGCTGCTCGGCAGTTCTACTGCGATCATCAACGGCAGTGCCGCCCTCGGTGCAACAGTGGCGATTGTGCTGGTGTTCGTGCTGGCCGGTCGTGATCGCTCAATCAACCCAGTCAGCTTGTTGTTAACAGGTGTGGCGATTTCAGCGTTTTGTGGGGCATTTAGTGCGTTGCTGCTCAGTCTTGCGCCAGATGGTTTGTTACGCGGCATGATGTTTTGGATGTTGGGCGATTTATCTGGCGCAGCGTGGCCACTGGCACTCGGTGGCGTACTGATCTTGCTGCTGTTGTTGATGCCGCTGCTGCGCGACCTAAATATCCTCGCACTCGGCGGGCAATCGGCGCATGCGTTGGGACTGAACACCACACAGCTGCATTGGATACTGTATTTTTTTGCGGCGATTGCCACTGCATTGGCCGTGACCACAGCGGGCATGATTGGTTTTGTTGGCTTGATTGTGCCGCACGCCTTACGCTTGCTGCTTGGACAAGATCAGCGTTTATTAATTCCAGCCTGTGCCTTGGGCGGTGGATTATTTTTGCTCAGTGCCGATGTGCTTGCCCGTACCTTGCTTGCACCGACCCAACTGCCGGTTGGGGTGGTCACTGCTATGGTGGGTGCGCCAGTGTTTATCTGGCTACTGCGGGCGCGGACGCACAGGATTCACCCCAATGGATAAGCAAACCACAGCGATGCCTTCAGCAGTACTCGAATTACGGCAGATCAGCCTCGACCAAGCGCAGCGCACCCTGTGTCAGCATCTGAATTTAAGCATTCAAGCAGGGCAACGCTGGCTGATTTTGGGACAAAATGGCTGTGGCAAAAGCACACTATTAGCCACACTGGCTGGCTGGCAGCCGCCAAGATCGGGTGAGATTTATCTCGGACAGACTGCGTTACACGCGTGGCCAGCCCGACAACGCGCCCAACAATTGGCGTGGCTGCATCAGCAGGATGACAGCCCCTTTCCGATGCAAGTGCTTGAAAAAATTCTGACTGGCTGTCACGCCCGTTTATCACGCTTTGCATGGGAATCTGCTGCTGATCGACAACGGGCGATGACACTCCTGCAACAATTGGATCTGGAAGGGTTTGCCGCGCGCGATTTGGGGTCATTGTCGGGTGGTGAGCGGCGGCGCGTCTCGTTGGCGACCGTGCTGATGCAAGATACGCCACTGTTGTTGTTGGATGAACCGCTGTCGCAACTGGATATTCACCATCAGCAACAAACCCTACAGCTCCTGTCATCCGTTTATGCGGATCGCACCATCCTGATGGTCAGCCACGATCCAAACCATGCGTGGCGGTTTGCGACGCATGCGCTATTATTGTTTAGTGACGGTCAATGGCAAGCCGGTGAGATACAGCAGGTGTTGACCCCTGAGCATCTCAGCCGCTTATATCAATACCCGATCAAACGCCTGCTTGACCCACATGATCAATGGCTGATTCCTGACAGACCCGCCTGAACCAGCACAACACAACACAACAAGCCCAGCTCAGTCACCTCCACACCTGCCCCCAGACAATCGCCACTCACGCCCCCCACTGCTTGCTGCAACCAGTGCCGATACAAAAAAATCACCACAGGCGCAAACAATAACGCAGGACAATAAGCAGCACTGAGCAGCAACAACAGCAATAACCACAAACTGCGTGTGGTACGGCGCACCGACCAGCCAAACTGCTCGGCCATACCACTCGCTTGTAACAGCGGCAAGGTTTGCCAATAAAACACCCCAAACCGCGCCCACGCCGGAATCAATAACAGCGCCAACCATTGTTCAGCAGCAATCGTCAACATCAACAAAATCAGTTTACCACTCAGCAGCGCACACAGACTCAACACCCCAAAACTGCCCAGATGTGGGTCTTTCATCACCGCGAGCAAGCGCTCAGGATCCCGATGACTCGCCCCCAAGGCATCGCTCAGATCAGCGAGGCCATCCAAATGTAGCCCACCCGTGACCAGTAGCCAAAACAACAAGCCAAACCACGCCGCCAGCCAGACGT
>JBAQKP010000309.1:0-7074 GCA_049301135.1 Moraxellaceae bacterium
ATCGAGGACTTGGTTAAAAGGCGGCACTGGCAGCGCGCGCGAATTACGAATGTCTTGAACCAACTGATAGACAAAGTCCTCAGGCGCACCCTCAGGCAGCCGAAACAGAAATAACCCACCGACGTGCATCGGTTGTTGGCGTTTTTCTAATGATAAAAACAGCATGTCAATTGGGCCAAGCGCACGCATGAGATATCCCTCAAAATTAATAACTGATCAATGTGTGGTTGCCGCGTCAGGTTAGGGCAAAAGCGACTGGCATTACCAGCCATATGTCGAACAATCCCCACAAAACGCACTATAACATGCTGTAGCAGCAAGCGTGCCAGATTGACTGGTCGGTTATATAAAAATGATCAAAATCAAATCTCAGTCCACAACCACAGCAAAGTGGTTGAATCTGTAGACAAGTTGGCGTAATCAGTCGTAATTGTTAGACAATCTTTACGGTTAGTCGTCAGTACCATCAGCCGAATAGACCGCATTACGGCCAGATCGCTTGGCGCGATACAGTTGGTGATCGGCACGCGCAATCCACTGTTCGATTTCCTCGTCGGCATGTCGGGTTGCTGTACCAAAACTGATGGTCAGCTTTAGGGTGTTGTGTTGATAGAGCGTGACACTATTTTCAATCGCTCGTCTGATATTATCAGCCACTTGATGGGCAGACTCCGCATCACAGCCTTTGAGCACAATCAAAAATTCTTCACCGCCCCAACGACAGACAAAATCCGAGGCGCGCAGGTGGTTTTTAAGCAGTTCGGCCACGGTTTTGAGCGCGGCATCACCGGCCAGATGCCCGTAGCTGTCGTTGATGGCCTTAAAAAAATCAATATCGCCCAGCAACATTGACAGCGGCGTGTGTTGACGCAGACTGTCGTGCGCCATGTTCGGCACGACCACGTCAAACGCACTGCGATTGGGTAGGCCGGTTAAGCGATCCATGGTGGAGAGTCGCTCAATTTGTCGCTGATAACGGCGAATCGCAATATGGGTAAACAGCAGTACGCAGATCGTGATCAAGGCGCAGAGGCCAAGATTCAGATACAGGGTTTTTCGAATCGATGCCGTTGCGTCGGCCTCGTTTTTTTCGACCACCAGATACCACTTGAGTTCGGGAATATAACGGACATTGACCAGATAGTTGGTATGGTCTTTTTGGTATTGGTAAGTACCACTGTGTTGCTCTGTGAGTTGGTTGGCAAGCGGTGCGAGACCGTCGATCTCGCTAATTTTGCTGCCTAGTGGTTTGGTACGATCACCCGATAACACCACGCTGCCTTGTTGATCGACAAAATACACGTTGCGCTGGTAGCGTGCTTGGTAGTTGCCAATCAGTGCTTGCACGTCACCCACAGTAATCCCAACGCCCGTCACGCCGATATACTGACCGGCATAGTCGAACATACGATGATTCACAAATACAATCAGGTTATTACTGAGCTTGCTGTCGCGGTCAACGTTCAGCTCATAGGCTAGCTTTATCTGGCGTACCGCAAAGTACCAATCATCTTCAGGCTCTTGTAACGTCAGGGTTTTTTGATTGCCATTACCATAATAGTACCGTAGGGTTTTATCTGACACAAAAAAACTGGTAAACGCATTTGATTTGATTTGAACATCATTCAGGTATTTGTGCACGGACTCGGGGTTGTGCTCACCCGCCAATACCCAATCACGCAAAAACGTATCCGAGGCCATCATCGCCGATATAAACACTGGACGAACAAGGTCTTTTTGGATTTCAGAATAGATATTGTCGGTGGTCAACGGCAGTTCGTTATGAATAATTGAATCGCGAATCGAGTTTTTTGAGACATAAAAACTGGCAATCGAGGTGGCTAAAAACCCAACGATCAGAACCACAGACAAGAACACAATCAACTGATGTGGTTTGGCAAAGCCGGACTGTGACAATCTTGGCCGCAGAAATGGGGGGACGATTTTGCTGCCCAAGCGCTGCGGGTCGCGGTGCATCGACAGGTATCCTCATGTTTTTAAGCAGGCTATGTTAAACCATTCTGCCTGTGGATGCGTGTGGGTTTCGGTTGGATGGTTAGACAATTTAGTGAGGATTGTGGCTTGCGGTGTCTGTCAGGCTATCAGACAATCACGATCATGCATGATAGGGGATGAGCAAATGAGTGCGTTACAGATCGAAGATTTGGTGATTGGTACGGGCAAGACCTGCGTCAAGGGGGCGCTGATCACTGCTCATTATACGGGATGGTTGTTGGACGGCACGAAGTTTGATTCGTCACATGATCGCGGTCAGCCGTTTCAGTGTGTGATTGGCACGGGGCGGGTGATCAAGGGCTGGGATCAGGGCATGATGGGGATGCAGGTTGGTGGTAAGCGTCGCTTGCATGTGCCTGCGGAGTTGGCGTATGGCGCGCGGCAAGTTGGAGCGTTGATTGCGCCGAATTCGGATTTGGTGTTTGAGATCGAGTTGCTGGAAGTGCTGACGCGGGATGAGTGAGCAGTTTTAGCAGGTATATGGACATTCAATCCGATAGCCTGATGCAGGTAAGTCATTTCTGAGTAAGTCTAGCCCAATTTGACAGCTAGCCTGAAAGCGTTGTTGTTCGGCGGGTTTCCAATATTGTCCGGCGCGAGTCGGCTCAGACCAGTCAACCGAGGTGTCAAACCATGAGATGAGGTGGGTGAGCCAGCGTTGGGTGTTTTCGGATAGTGGCAGTTGTGATAGTTCGATAGCATAGCCGAGTTGTTGTTCGGTCGCTGCATCGGCTGCCCACAGACAAATCCCACTGCCTGCGTCGAAGTAAAATTTAATTTGGATCAAGTGCATGAATGCTTCTCATCTTGATTGGTTTAAATCACAGCAACCACTTTTATTGCGATGCAAGCATCCAAACCATTTCGCCATTCTGCTCCACGATTTTTGCCGTATGGGATGATAAAAAATCCTGTAAGCGCTGATTGAGTTTAGCGTGATCAGGGGTCTTTGACACTGTTCTAAACCCTGATTTTAAGCCGACGTTTAAAATGATCTCGTGCATTCTTCTCCAGCCACGGTTGCCTAAGAAGTGTGTTGGACAGAGGTCACTTTCCCAGATGTAACCTTGATAGGCTAAATTTGACTCATTAACGCTAAAACCCATGCTTGACCAAGCAGCATGATCGGTCGATCTAAGCCAAATATATGAGTGACGTACCTCGTTAGGGTCATCCCCCATCGGTATAATCGGTATAAAAGCTCGCTCAAACTGCTGTTCGCACGTCGCATCTGCAAAGACAACTTTGTAGAAATCTTTCATGCTGTTCTACCTATTAGCAAATCAGGTGCGCATGGCGCACCCTACGTTTTATTGGTTAGACTGCTTTTACATCACTCCAAATTCGGACTTAACCAACGCTCTGCGGTTTCAACCGACCAGCCTTTACGCGCCGCATAACTCTCCAGCTGATCACGGCCAATTTTGCCGACGTTAAAATACTCACTCTGAGGGTGTGAGTAATAAAACCCACTGACGCTCGACGGCGGCCACATCGCAAAATTCTCGGTTAACACCGTGCCGATGCGTGCGGTACTGCCGAGCCAGTCAAACAGCTTGGCCTTTTCGCTATGCTCAGGACAGGCCGGATAGCCGGGGGCAGGGCGAATGCCTTTGTATTTTTCCTTGATCAATGACTCATTGTCCAAAGCTTCATCGGCAGCATAGCCCCAAAACTCCTTACGCACCCGCTCATGCAGACGTTCCGCAAATGCCTCAGCCAAACGATCCGCCAGCGACTGCACCAAAATGGCGTTAAAATCATCGCCTTTGGCTTTGTAGTCGTTGGCCAGTTCTTCCGCGCCGAAGATCGACACGGTAAAGCCGCCCAGATAATCTTGCGCAGGGCTGTCCTGTTGCGCGATAAAATCAGCCAAGCTCAAGTTGGCCTTACCGCTGGCTTTATCGGATTGTTGGCGCAGATGCTCAAAGCGCTGTACTGCATTGCTGCGTTGCTCATCGGCATACACTGCCACGCTATCCTGATCAATACGCGCCGCCGGAAACAGCCCGAACACCGCTTTGGCTTGTACGCTGTCGTTTTCGACCAGTTCGGTCAGCATGTCTTGTGCATTGGCAAACAAGTCACGCGCCGCTTCGCCGACGATCTCGTCTTGCAGGATTTTTGGGTATTTGCCAGCCAGACTCCACGACACGAAGAACGGTGTCCAGTCGATATACGGGACAAGTTCACGCAGCGAATAATTTTCAAACACTTGAATGCCGAGTTGATTCGGCACAGGTGGACGGTAGCCTTGCCAGTCGAGTTTTAGCCCTTGCTCAATCGACTCTGCGTAGGACAGTTTGGCGGCTTTTGGGGCGCGATTGGCGATCCGTTCGCGGACTTCGGCATATTCGGCACGGCGTTCGGCGATAAACGCTGGTTTCATTTCGGGCGAAAGCAGAGTAGTGGCCACACCAACCGCACGCGAAGCATCCGCGACATAGATCACCGCATCATTGCTATATTGCGGGTCGATTTTGACTGCGGTGTGCGCTTTAGAGGTGGTTGCGCCGCCGATCATCAACGGGATTTTAAAGCCTTGCCGTTGCATTTCTTTGGCGACGAACACCATTTCATCCAGACTTGGCGTGATCAGGCCAGACAGTCCGATGATATCGACTTTTTCGTCGATGGCGGTTTTGAGGATTTTTTCGGCGGACACCATCACGCCCAGATCAACAATATCGTAACCGTTACAACCGAGTACCACGCCGACGATGTTTTTGCCGATGTCATGCACGTCGCCTTTGACCGTCGCCATCAGCACTTTGCCTTTGGTTTGGCCGACTTGTTTTTCGGCTTCGATATACGGGTTGAGCCATGCGACCGATTGCTTCATGACGCGGGCGGATTTGACCACTTGCGGCAGGAACATTTTGCCCGCACCAAACAAATCGCCGACAACGTTCATGCCGTCCATCAGCGGTCCTTCGATCACGTCGAGTGGGCGTTTGCTGGCCAAGCGCGCTTCTTCGGTGTCTTGGTCGATGAAGGCGGTAATACCTTTGACCAAGGCGTATTCGAGCCGTTTATTGACCGGCAGTTCGCGCCATTCAAGGTTTTCGGCCTGACGTACTGCACCATCACCGCGATATTTTTCGGCGATTTCCAGCAGGCGGTCGGTTGCGTCGGGGCGTAGATTCAGCACCACGTCGATCACGGCGGTTTTGAGTTCAGCCGGAATGTCGTCATAAATCGCCAGTTGTCCGGCGTTGACGATGCCCATGGTCATGCCTTGTTGGATGCAGTGATACAAGAACACCGCATGAATCGCCTCGCGCACCGGTTCGTTACCACGGAAGCTAAACGAGACGTTTGACACGCCGCCGGAGATCATCGCATGCGGTAGGTTTTGTTTGATCCATGCCGTGCCTTCAATAAAATCAACGGCATAGTTATTGTGTTCTTCGATACCGGTAGCGACCGCAAAGATGTTCGGGTCAAAAATAATATCTTCCGCCGGAAAGCCGACTTCATCGACCAGCACCCGATAGGAGCGTTCGCAAATTTCGCGTTTGCGTGCTGCGGTGTCGGCTTGTCCGAGTTCATCGAACGCCATTACGATCACCGCCGCACCATAACGGCGACAGAGTTTGGCTCGTTCGACAAATTCCGCATGGCCTTCTTTTAAGCTGATCGAGTTGACCACCGGCTTGCCTTGCACGCACTTCAGACCAGCTTCGATGATTTCCCACTTGGATGAGTCGATCATGATCGGCACGCGCGAGATGTCCGGCTCTGACGCGATCATGTTGAGAAATTGCACCATCGCGCCTTCGGAGTCGAGCATGCCCTCATCCATGTTGATGTCGATGATCTGTGCGCCGCCTTGCACTTGGTCGAGCGCGACTTCGAGCGCTTCGGTGTAGTTTTGTTCGCGGATCAAGCGGGCAAATTTCTTCGAGCCGGTCACGTTGGTACGTTCGCCGACGTTGACGAACAGCGAATTTTTGGTAATGTTAAATGGCTCTAAACCAGACAAGCGGCAAGCGGGTTCAATCTCAGGTAGCGGACGCGGTGCAAAATCTTTCACCACGTTGTAAATCGCGGCGATGTGTTCCGGTGTCGTGCCGCAGCAGCCGCCGGTGATATTAATAATGCCACTTTCAGCAAATTCGCGGATAAATTCGGCGGTTTGCTCAGGCGTTTCGTCGTACTCGCCGAAGGCATTCGGTAAGCCTGCGTTCGGGTGCGCTGAGACAAAAATATCGGCTTTGTCGCTGACGGTTTTGACGTGTGGTTTCATCGCATCCGCGCCAAGTGCGCAGTTAAACCCAATCGATAGCAACGGCTGGGCATGTCGTACCGAATTCCAAAATGCTTCGGCGGTTTGGCCGGAGAGTGTACGGCCAGAGGCATCGGTAATCGTGCCAGAAATCATGATCGGCAAGGATTGGCCGCGTTGTTCAAACACTTCTTCGACCGCAAAGATCGCTGCTTTACAGTTCAAGGTGTCAAACACGGTTTCGATCAAAATAATATCCGCGCCACCGTCAATCAGCGCATGCGTTGCTTCGATATAGTTGCCGACCAGTTCGTCAAAAGTGACATTGCGGTAGGCAGGGTCGTTGACGTTCGGTGACATCGAGCAGGTGCGCGAGGTTGGCCCCAAGACACCGGCGACAAAGCGCGGCTTGTCTGGTGTGCGAGCATTCATCTCGTCACAGGCTTCGCGGGCGAGTCGTGCCGCTTCGCGGTTAATCTCGCTGACCAGATGTTCCATGTGGTAGTCAGCCATCGAGACTTTGGTGCCGTTAAAGCTGTTGGTCTCGATGATGTCCGCGCCAGCTTCGAGGTATTGCTGGTGAATGCCTTTGATAATCTGCGGCTGGGTCAGTACCAGTAGGTCATTATTGCCTTTCACATCGTGGACAAAATCGGCAAAGCGCGTGCCACGGTAGTCGGCTTCTTCTAACTTGTGCCGCTGGATCATCGTGCCCATCGCACCGTCGATAATCAGAATACGTTGCGACAACAGCGCACGCAGTTGCTGATAGACTGGGGAGAGCGTCGGTGCAGACATGGCAAAATTCCTAGGCAAAAACCACAATAAAA
>JBAQKP010000310.1:0-4265 GCA_049301135.1 Moraxellaceae bacterium
ACTTAAAGCGGCAGCGACAGCAGTCAGGGCATACAGGGCTTGTTTCATTAGAGAATCATCCTAGACTCGTTTTTTCGAGTTTTGACTATAATCTTTTCTAAATCGAAAGCTAAATGATTAAAAGATGACTGGCTGGTCTTTTTTAAACATTTCAATCGACGGTATTTAATATGGGCTGATCGGGTCTCTTTTAAATATTTAGGATGATTTTTTTAAATAAAAAACACGGAGAAACGCCAATAAGCGATGCTTATCAGCGCTTTGCAAAAATAAGTTGAATATTCGGGCAGATCGCTCGATATTGGCCAGATTTGTCGTGTACTAATATGCCCAAGCAGAGTTCGGCATATCAGTAAAATGACAAAATTATAAGCTGGCGTTTTTTAAACGATTGGCTTGTTGGCGATAGACAGTTTTGGGATCGGTTTCAAACAGATTAGTGAGCCCAAACACCTGATTGACCAAATCCCCATGATTCATGCCGTAGTTGTCACGAATCACTGTGCCAAACCGGTTACTACAGCGCCCGACCACGCCATCACTGGCTTCGCCAAAAAAACCAACCGAAGAGGCGGTAAAGACCAGTTCTAAAGGATCAAGCACGTTGGTCAGTGGACTCGTACCGCCCCATGAGTAGAACTTAATGCCGCCTTGGCTTTGCGTCGCGCCTGTGCCACACGCGGTGGTGGGTACACCGGCAGGGAAGCGCTGGTTAAAACTGCTTGCACCAGCCGTGCTCAGGGTGGTCAATGATCCGGTGAGGCTTTGACTGCTGCTCCCGCCACCAGAAACACCCGTGATCAGTTGGCCGACGCCGCTGACCAGTGCGTTGGCTGCACTTTGCAGTAGGCCAGTCGGTTCGCCTTTGAGGACTTTGAGCGCAATATCGGCCACTTTAGAGCCTTTGTGCGGCGTGCCGACACTGGTAATCGAAGCAACCAAACTCGGTGCAACGCCAGCGACATAACGGGAGTCTAAGCCACCTTGGCTATGCCCGATCAGGTTGACCTTGCCTTTGCCACTAATCGCGACGATGTTGCGAACTTGCGCCAGTAATTGTTCACCACGCATCTCCCCAGAAGACGCAACCGATGAGGCCAGCGTGACGTATACCTGACTGCCTTGCGCGGTCAGATCTTGTGGGATGCCATAAAAATAATCGACTGGTCCGACTTTGGTAAAACCAGCCAGCCCATGCGCGAGCACGATTGGATAACGGGTTTGGGCGTAGCTTGCGGTGACGCGAATATCACTACTCGCGACACAACCACTGTTGGTGGCACAGTTGTAGTATTTTGCTGCGGATGCCGTTGTAGAGAAACTTAAAGCGGCAGCGACAGCAGTCAGGGCACACAGGGCTTGTTTCATTAGAGAATCATCCTAGACTCGTTTATTTCGAAATCAACTATAGAATGTTCCAAAACGAAAATATATCAACAAAGGGATGACTGGTTGGTTTCTTTTTGAGCACTTTGTCGAGTCGGTCACGCTTTTGCTGGCGGTCAGCAGTTTTGTGCAGTGTTTGTTCTCGCCAGTGGGATGATATAGCGTGGCTGAGTCTATTGCTTGGTTTGAGCGTTGCTGCTGACGGGATTGCCGGTTAGACTACTGAGCGATGGTGCTGTTTAAAAAAAGAGGATAAAACATGCGAGTCTCCACTGTGGCATTTTTCGTGGGGCTGTTGTTGCCTGCGGCGGGTTATCTATACCTTAAACGCTGGTTGCGTGCTGTGCTGGCCTATGGGCTGTTGCTGTTGTGTGGTGTACTGTTGTTCGTGACTGAACATTTGACTCAGCCACAAGGGGTGGCGTTGTTCGGCCTGACTTTGGGCATGATTTATATTTATGCCTTGATTGATGCGTGGCAGATTGGTCGGCGTGTCGATGCCAAGCAGCTGTCAGCGCAGCCGTATCAGTAAACCAACAGCTTATGTGCCGAGTTGTGCAGATATTATGTGCGTCTGTTTTTTGAAAAAGCCCGATTTTCTGTCAAACTATCCGCTGTGATTGCCCTGAGCCTCTGCGTTGATGTCCGATTTTTTAAGCCAAATTTTAGTCTACGCTGATGCGGACTGTATTGTTGTTCAGAAACCTTCTGGGCTGCTCAGTGTGCCGGGTAAAGGCGACTTAACGGATAGTGTGCTGACCCGACTGGTCGCTTGTGATCCGCGCATCTTGTTGATTCACCGCTTAGATCGGGATACGTCTGGCCTGATGGTGTTTGCCCGAACCAAGCACGCCCAGCGTGAAATTTCCAGACAATTTGAACAACGCCAAACCGAAAAACAATACCAAGCTTTAGTGCTTGGTGAGCTGGTCGGGCAGGGCGAGATCAATGTGCCGGTGCGTTACGACCCAACCCGTCCACCGATGCACATCGCGGATCCAGACTACCCAAAGCACGCGCTGACCCACTGGCAAGCACAACCGACACGGCAGCAGGACGGCCAAACCATTACGCCGGTGTTGTTGCAGCCAATTACGGGGCGTTCGCACCAGCTGCGCGTACATCTTCAGCATTTGGGGCATCCGATTTTGGGTGATTTATTGTATGCCGATCCGCTGGGATTGTCGTTGTTACCACGTTTGGCCTTACATGCGCAGCGTTTAACATTTCAGCATCCGGTGACAGCTCAAACCATTTGTATCGAAAATAACGCCGATTTTTGGTGATTTTTATCGGTTTTTGCGTGGTCGATGGGGCGATATTCGGTTGAATGTGCGAAAATACGCCGCAGTCAGGATGTGGCTATGCTCAATAGTCATGCCAGACCGCATAGATCAATCAGGTGGATGTGAATGCAAGAATTTGCCATTGGGCAGCGCTGGCTGTCAGATACTGAGTCAGAACTAGGTCTTGGTGTACTGATAGACGTGGATGAGCGAACCATCAGTATTTTATTCCCCAAAAGCGATGAGACACGCGTGTATGCGCGAGCCAGTGCGCCGCTATCACGGATTATTTTTCTGGTCGGTGACTGGCTGACTGATCAAGATGGTCTGGAATGGCAAGTCGAGTCGCTTGAATTACAAAGCGGCGTGATTCGTTACCATGTGGTCAATCGTGATGATCTGCGCAAAGTGTTGGCCGAAACCCGTTTGGGCGCACATTTGCAGTTGGCACGGCCACTCGACCGTATGCTGGCCAGTCGCCTAGAGTCCAAAGAATGGTATGACCTGCGCATCGAAGCCTTGCTGATGCAGGCGCGGATGGCGACCAGTCCACTGCGGGGATTTTTGGGTGCGCGGGTCGGTTTGATTCCGCATCAGTTGTATATCGCGCATGAAGTCGGACGGCGTTTAGCCCCACGTGTGCTGTTGGCCGATGAAGTCGGTCTGGGCAAAACCATCGAAGCCGGTCTGATTATTCATCAGCAATTGGTTACTGGCCGCAGTGAGCGGATTTTGATTCTGGTGCCGGATTCACTGCAATATCAGTGGATGATCGAGATGCGCCGCCGCTTTAACTTAAAATTTTCGCTATTTGATCTCGAACGCACCGCATCGATGCGTGAGCATGACGAAGAGGCCAATCCGTTCGCCGCTGAACAGTGCATCATCGCCAGTATCGACCTGCTGCTCGATCATGAAGACCTCAAACAGCAAGCGTTAGAAGCAGGTTTTGACTTGCTAGTAGTAGACGAAGCGCATCATTTGACGTGGCATGAAGATGTCGGCGGCAATGACCGCTATAACGTGGTGGCCGAGTTTGCGGCTCAGACCGCAGGCGTGTTGCTGCTGACCGCCACGCCAGAGCAACTTGGGGTCGATAGTCATTTTGCCCGTCTGCGCTTGCTTGATCCAGAGCGGTTTGACACGCTCGATCACTTCCTTGCCGAAGAGGCGCAATACGCTGATACCGCGCGCGTTGCCGAAGCCTTGATGTCCAAAGACGCCCTGAGCGAACCGGCGCATCAGGCGATTACCACGCTATTGGGTCATCCAGTCGAAGATACGCCAGAAGCGCGTTATCGGGCGATCAGTGAACTACTGGATCGGCATGGTACTGGGCGGATTTTGTTCCGTAACACGCGTGAAGCGATTCAAGGTTTCCCCGGCCGTGACTGTTTGGCTGCACCGCTGCCAGCGCCCGCCAACTGGCCAATGACCGGCAAACTCCGCGACCAAATGTGGCCAGAAGAGCAGTCGCTCGACGGCGCTTGGATGCAGCATGATCCGCGTGTGCCGTGGCTGATCGAAATGCTGCGTACCCAGTTAAAACACAAAAAGACGTTATTGATTGCGCGTAGTGGCCCTGTGGTCGAG
>JBAQKP010000311.1:0-16901 GCA_049301135.1 Moraxellaceae bacterium
AGCAGTGCTCCCGTTATTGGATGCACGACTTTGCGACCAAAGCCCAATAAACCAAACGCATTCGCTTTGGTGGCGCGCGCGGTATAGTTGACCAGTAGGCGTTTACCCATTGGTACACCAAGCAGCACTTTGGTAGCAGACAGATACGCATCCACGCCACTGTCGTCACGCGCACCAAGCAACTTTGGAATACCTGTGCCGCCTAAATATGGCACGCTAATGCCTTCATCGAAGTCATTATTTTTTTTGTATTGCACACCGAGTGCAACCTGTGGCAAAAAAGTATCTTGGCCGTAGACTGCATCACCAAACAAGCGAACCTTTGCACCGACCACATCCATACCGATGCTGGTACTCGGCGCAACTGGGGCAGAGGCTGCACCCAGAATCGGGGTCAAGCCAGCAATCAACGCACCCGCAGTGTTTTGGATGATATTGGCACTGACACCGAGATTTTGGCGCGCATACGACAGTTCAAACCGATCATAAAACCCCAAGGCAAAGCCTAATGTTTGTAGATCATACTCGCGGATATCGACATTGGTATAAAACACAGTCGCACCCACATCATCCTCGGTTGCATAACTGCCGATCAATGCCCACGGGGTCAAACCACCACCTGCTGCCCCCTCAAAAGCGGACACACCACCAGTCGCCAGCAGCTTACCGCTGCTATTATTGTCTGCCAAACTGTGGGCAGAGCATGCAACTCCAGTCAATAGAACTGCTGTACGTAGGATATTTCGCATGAACCCTTTCCTGTGTGTGGATGCGATTGATAAAAACCTTATGCTACACGATGTATTATCGCGCGTCGGCTAGATATGCAAGAAACAGACCAATAGCATATCAAGATAACTTACACTCGATATATGATCGAAAAATGACAATATAGAAAGCGGCCTTTAAAAGTCAAGACACAGGCCATCTGTTATTTGTTAAGCTGGAGATCTCCCTTGCCGAACGGAACTGATGCGATGTCGAGCTACGATGATCAGAATATTTTTGCCAAAATTTTACGCGGCGAATTGCACGCGACTAAAGTCTACGAGGACAACCACACGCTTGCATTTATGGACATCATGCCGCAGATCGACGGACATACGCTGGTGATTCCCAAATACCCTGCAACCACACTGTTTGATTTGCCGACTGAATTGGCAGGGCATTTATTGGCTAGCGTGCAAAAAGTCGGACAAGCGGTGAAGACTGCCATGCAGCATGACGGTATTGTGATCATGCAGTTAAATGACAAAACCGCCGGACAAACCGTGTTCCATCTGCATTTTCATATCATGCCGACTTCGCTGGGCGCACTCAGTCGCCAGTCACACGCCCATGTCATGGGTGATCCGCTCGTGATTCAGCACTGCGCAGATAAAATCAAAGCCGCACTTGCCGCGCAATAATGCTCAACCGCATTCCACGTTGGGTACTGATGGGCAGCGTGGTGCTGGCGTTTAGTGCTGGCTTCGTCAATTGCGTCGCGCTACTCGGCTTCGTCAATCACTCGGTGTCGCACGTGACAGGCTCAGTCTCACTATTTGCTGAAGGCGTGGCGACCGGCAATCAGAGCCGCGCTGGCCAAACTGGGCTGATCGTGCTGTTTTTCTTTTTAGGCTCGGTGCTGAGTGGCTTTGTGATTCGGCATGAGTCGTTGAAAATGGGACGGCGTTATGGGGTCGCCTTGGCGATTCAATCAGGCTTATTGTTTTTAGCCACTTATTTATTTTATCAACATAGCTTTGCGGGTGAGTTGGCCGCGTCGATGGCCTGCGGCTTACAAAACGCACTGGTTGCCACCTACAGCGGCTCGGCGATCCGCACCACGCATTTGACCGGAATTGTGTCAGATCTGGGTGCAGAAATCGGCTATGCACTACGCGGCAGTCGTTTTAATAAAAAGCAATTTCAGTTGCAAATATCTATTTTTATGGGATTTTTAATCGGTGGCGTGGTCGGCGCTTGGATGTTTGGCTGGCTGGCCTATTCAGCATTTTTAGTGCCTGCCTCGATTGTGTTACTGGCGAGTGGTATTTATAGCCTGATGCAAAATCGTCAAATCAAGGTCATTTAAAACTGCGTCATTCAAAGTTATCTCGTGCACCCCGTACAACATGATCTGATCGTTTAGGATGCACTACTACATACAGCAGCTTAAGGCGCAGTCAACTCGGTCATCGGCCAGCGCGGCACGGTACTGACTGCCAAACCTTCCGACTGACCAGCCTTCAGTCGTTGCCAACCCGCGAACGCGATCATTGCACCGTTATCGGTACACAAAGCAGGTTCGGCGTAATATACCGTCGCTTTGATTTTGACCAATTCGCGCTCTAAGCGCTGTCGTAAGGCTTGATTGGCACTCACCCCACCGGCAATCACCAAGCGTTTCATGCCCGTTTGCTTGAGCGCTTTAATTGATTTTTTGACTAAAGTATCCACCATCGCTTCTTGGAAACTCGCCGCCAAATCAGCCTCTCGGCCTTGTCCGTACACTTTTTCGTACTGCACTTTGACCGCGGTCTTTAGCCCACTAAACGAAAAATCCAAGCCTTTATGCAGCAGTGGGCGAGGCAAATCGAACGCAGCCGGATCGCCAGACTCCGCGAGCTTGGCAATATTGGGGCCACCAGGGTACGGTAGATTTAGCATTTTAGCGACTTTATCAAAGGCCTCGCCCGCCGCGTCATCAATCGACTCGCCCAACAACTCATATTGACCAATACCCTGCACCGCCATCAGTTGGCTATGTCCACCTGACACCAACAGTGCGACAAATGGAAATTCTGGCGGGTGCGCAGACAATAATGGCGCGAGTAAATGCCCCTCCATATGATGCACCCCAATCGCTGGAATATTAAGCGCATAGGCCAGACTACGCCCGAATAACGCACCGGTCATCAGTGCTCCCATCAAGCCCGGCCCTCGGGTATACGCAATCGCGTCAATTTGTTGTTTGCTGGTCTGGGTTTGCGCAAGCAAGCTCTCGAGCAATGGAATCAGCTTACGCACATGATCGCGCGAGGCCAGTTCTGGCACGACACCGCCATATTCAGCGTGCAATTTAACCTGACTATACAGCACCTGCCCCAGCAGACCCTGCTCACTGTCGTACAGCGCTAGGCCAGTTTCATCACAGGAGGTTTCAAGACCCAGTACACGCATGGCTGCAATCACCTCAAAAAATAGCACTCGAAAAAATGGAAAAACCAACAACAAAACTTGCCCAGTGCAAGCAGACTGCGTAGAATGTCGCACTTTAGTCTGTCTGGCAAACACAGACTCCCTAATGTCATGAGGATTTTACATGCCACAAGTTAAGCTGAAAGAAGGCGAACCAGTCGACGTTGCAATCCGTCGTTTTAAGCGTTCATGCGAAAAAGCAGGTGTTTTGGCGGATGTTCGCAAGCGCGAATTCTACGAAAAGCCAACCCAAGAACGCAAACGCAAAAAAGCGGCTGCGGTAAAGCGTCACCAGAAGAAACTGGCACGCGAATCCGTACGCACCACACGGATGTACTAAGCAGCTCTCTACGGAGACTGCAACGATTGAATATTGTTTAAGGCTGTCTGTCATGTCCGATCTTAAAAGCCACATCGCCGAAACGCTCAAAACCGCCATGCGTGCGCGGAACATGGACGAGTTGGCGGTATTGCGTGGGCTACAGGCAGCGATTAAGCAAATCGAGATTGATGACCGCGTATCGCTCGACGATGCGCAGGTTCTCGCCGTGATCGAAAAACAACTGAAACAACGCCGCGAATCGATTACCGCCTATCAGGCTGCCAATCGGCAAGATTTGGTCGATAAAGAACAATTTGAAGCCAACGTGATCAGCGTGTTTTTGCCTGCTGCACTGACAGAAGCAGAGATTGATCAAATGATCAGCGAAGAAATCCAAGCACAAGCCGCCAGCTCGATCCGCGACATGGGCAAAGTCATGAATGCCCTGCGCCCAAAAATCATGGGCAAAGCCGACGCAGCAGCCGTATCTGCTAAAATCAAAGCACGTCTGGCCTAAGAATCAACTGCGTTTAACCCAACTTCCGCTGCCGATCCTCACGCATTTGTCGAATGCGTTGGCTGATTTGCGCCTGTAATGACTGACTATCTTTGGCCAATACCTCTGCCCGCTCAAGCTGCACAATCGCCGTATCGACCTGACCGCGCCAAAACAACTCCTCCGCCCGATAACGCAACATCAGCGCAGCCTTATAGGGTGAAGACTCCGGCAACTGACTGACCGCCTGATGCAAGCCCTGCCACACCAACACATCCTGCAACGAACGACGTGAGAGCGGTTGCAACAGATCCAAGGCAAGCTGCGGCTGCCCCGCCGCCACATACGCTTCGGCCAAGCGTAGATTCAGACTGCGGTTTTCGGGCATCACTCGCTGCTGTGGCAACAAAATCGCAATCGCTGCCTGTGGCAGACCCGCCGCCAGTTCATTTTCTGCGGCAACCAAATGCGCAATCAGCCAATCTGGATGACGCTGCCGCACCTGCTGCGCCAATTGTCGCGCTTGCTCAAACTGTCGTTCGATCTGATAACGGCTCGCTAAGGTCAAGCGACTGGCATCATCCTCGGCGGCCGTCGCCTGCAACGATGCCACACTGACCGCACCCGTTAATGCTGCAATTCGACCTTTCAGCGTTTCAAACTGCTGTTGTGACTGATGCAAGCTCACCGCCCGCTGCGGGTATTGGCTGGCGCGTAAGCGTGCTTCGCTCATTCGCTCTTGGCCAAGTGGATGGGTAAACAAAAAATCCGGCAAAACACTGATCAGTCCCGTACTCTGCCGACGCTGCATCACATCAAAAAAATCCGACATCGCACTCGGCGCAAAACCGGCGGCATACATCAGCTGCATGCCGATCCGATCCGCCTCACGCTCCTGATCACGGCTATACGCTAGTGCCTGACTGGCCATCAGTGCCTGTGCACCGGTCACCGCTGCGGTTGCTGCATCACCATCGGTTTTCGACATCAGAATCCCTGCGAGAATCCCACCGATAGGTAGCCATTTACTGTACTTTAAGTCTTCTTGACGGCGACTAAAATGCCGCTGGCTGACGTGTGCGACCTCGTGTGCCATCACCCCTGCGACCTCGTCCATGTTACGGGCGTTTAAAATCAATCCCGTGTGCATCGCCACCAAGCCACCCGGCACAGCAAAAGCATTAATCTGTGGATCACGCAACACCATAAATGCCACTGGTGCAGACAAACCAGCTTGTGCATTGATCTGATTAAATAATCCCATCAACTCATCTTGCACCCACGGATCATCGAACACTGGCGCATGCAGATTGATCTCACGCAAGATCGCCTCACCGATTTTGCGCTCTTGCTGCTGCTGGAACAGACTCGGCACGGAGCCGAGATCAGGCAACTCAATCGGTTGATACACCGGCACAGCACGCAGCACGCTCGTGCCAAGCT
Source organism: Moraxellaceae bacterium (assembly GCA_049301135.1). Lineage (GTDB taxonomy): Bacteria > Pseudomonadota > Gammaproteobacteria > Pseudomonadales > Moraxellaceae > JAYXXU01. Next base: position 5,445 of record JBAQKP010000311.1, read on the forward strand.
CACTATTCGGCACAGCAGCCGACACCACCAGCAGCGGACATCCACCCAATAACAACGCACTGAGCAGCAGCCGGCACAGCGGGCACGCCCAAGCCAATCGAGTCGGTGTTAAATCCTGTCGCATGCAGATATCCTTAACGGTCAATCGGTAACAGTGAGTCGGTAACAATCAATTAATCGTCGTTCAGCGGAGCGTGTACACAGATGAATTCTCAGCAAAACACTTGACAAGCACCAGACACTTTTTGAAACTAAGTATCGCTTAAAGGTAACGCTGATCATGTCTCATCCACAATCTCCAGTTTTGGCCAGCCCGCCCGACCTCGATTTACCTGCTCCGGCGGCACGCTTGGTCGATGCACGGGGCTTACACTGCCCGTTGCCGTTGCTGCGACTCCGACAAGCATTGCATCTCATGCAGATTGGTGAACGTGTCCGCCTGTTGGCCAGCGACCCAAACAGCCAAACCGACATCCAACGCTATTGCGAGCGTGCTGGACAACAATTAGTTGCCAAATGGCAGGCCGAAGATCAAACTTATTTTGGTTTTGATATTGAAAAAACCTATGCCTGACCCGATTGCGTTAAAAAGTATCATGCAGTGAGTGGGCTGCATGGCAACGACTGCATCGCGTTTGCGGGTCTCACCGGTTGTATGCTGATATTTGCTCACAGCGAGCATACATTGCTCAAGCCGCCGCCATGCTACAACACTGCCTGACGCTCTCGATAATGTGTCACACTGATCGGGCAAACCAAGCGATTTTTAGCGTCAACCAAATCGCTGGCCGATCCCATAGGAGTTCCCATGACTGACAGCCGTGCCATGATGCCGACCTCGCTGACTGCACCCGGTGTCAATATTGGTGCTTATATTAGCACCATTAATCAGATTCCCATTCTGACGCCAGACCAAGAAAAAGAGCTGGCCGATCGCTACTATTACGATGGCGACGTCGAAGCTGCACGCCAACTGGTCATGTCACACTTGCGCTTTGTGGTGCATATTGCCCGCAGCTACTCCGGCTATGGTTTGCCGCAAGGTGATCTGATTCAAGAAGGCAATGTCGGCTTGATGAAAGCAGTCAAGCGTTTCGACCCGACCATGGGCGTGCGCTTGGTCTCGTTTGCAGTGCATTGGATTAAAGCCGAAATTCATGAGTTTGTGATTCGCAATTGGCGGATTGTTAAAGTCGCCACGACCAAAGCGCAACGCAAGCTATTCTTTAACTTGCGCTCCCTGAAAAAATCCAGCCGTAAACTGACCTTAGATGAAGCGCAAGCCATCGCCAACGACCTCAACGTCACCGCTGAACAAGTGCTGGAAATGGAAGGCCGTCTGACCGCATATGATGCCTCTTTTGAAGCGCAGGCCGACGATGACGAAGAAGGTCGGGTTGCACCGGTCATGTACCTCGAAGACCATCGCTACGATCCGGCGCGCGAGGTCGAAGATGCCGACTGGGAAGACAACAACAATCGCGCACTGCATCAAGCGATGAACCAACTGGATGACCGCTCGCGGACGATTTTACAGCGACGTTGGTTAGATGACGAAAAATCCACCCTACACGAATTGGCCGCCGAGTATAAAGTGTCTGCGGAACGGATTCGGCAACTCGAAAAAAATGCGATGGATAAAATCAAAACCGCGATGATGGTGAACTAGATGGTGCTAAACTAAATGTGGTTGTTTATTGCCGCAGTAAATCTAGCGATTGCAGTGCTGCTGGGCGCCTTTGGTGCACATGCAGTCAAAGCACGCGTATCCGCCGAACAACTCGGCTGGTGGCAAACTGCAACCGATTATTTCTTTTGGCATGCACTGGGTTTGTTGATGATTGGTGTATTGCTGCGGGTACAACCTACCCTTAAACTGTCATCTGCGGCTGTGGCGCTACAGCTCGGCCTGATTATTTTTTGTGGTTCACTGTATCTGATGGCGCTGGGCGCACCACGTTGGTTTGGTGCGATCACCCCGATTGGCGGTACAGCGCTCATCATCGGCTGGCTCTGGCTGGCTGTTGTCGCTTGGCAAACTGCTGCATGGAAAACTGTCACATGATCATCGCGTTAAACGGCCAATCATACGACACCCAAGCACAATCACTGGCTGAATTGGTCACCGAGCTTCAGTTGAGTGGTAAGCGTATCGCGATTGAGGTCGACCAACAATTGATTCCCAAAAGCCAACACGCGACCACCCCACTACGTCCACAACTTCACATCGAAATCGTACACGCCGTTGGAGGCGGTTAAACATGGGACATGACTGCTGTCACCCCAACACCCACGCAGACCTGCCTGAACCCCTGCGGTTGGCACAGATTTTTGTGCCGGATACCGTGCTGTATGCAGATCGGGTGTACTTTCAAGCGCCGTCCACCGAGGACTACACCGACTGGCTGGAGTTTACCGATGGTGATCTGACTTTGGTGCAGGCACTGGCCAATCATCAGCATGTCCTAGATCTCTGTGCAACAACCGCCTTGAGTCGTGCCCAACTGATTGAGTTTGGCTATCGACTGCAAACCGCATGGCAGGCACTGATGCAGCAGCGCTATCCTGAACGGCAGATTGTGATTGCATTTGACCCGCAAGACGATGACACGCTCGACGATCTTCAGATTAACTTATACGAGGAAACCGCGGCATGAATGCCAGCACACGCGCAGTACCGTCATGGCAAGATCAACCGCTACAGATTGGTTCACGCAGTTTTCAGTCACGTTTACTGGTCGGCACAGGCAAATATAAAGATCTTGCTGAAACCGGTGCAGCTATCGCCAATAGCGGCGCAGAAATCGTCACCGTAGCGATTCGGCGCAGCAACATCGGCCAAGACCCAAGCCAGCCGAACTTGCTTGATGTACTGCCACCTGATCGCTACACGATCTTACCAAACACTGCCGGTTGCTTTGATGCTGACAGCGCGGTGCGTACCTGTATGTTGGCACGCGAGCTACTCGATGGCCACAATTTGGTTAAACTCGAAGTCCTCGGCGATACCAAAACGTTATACCCAAATGTCGTCGATACCCTCAAAGCAGCCAGAATCTTGATTGATGATGGTTTTGAAGTGATGGTCTATACCTCTGACGATCCGATTATCGCCAAAGAACTCGAACTGATGGGCTGTGTTGCGGTGATGCCGCTTGGTAGTCTGATTGGCTCAGGACTCGGACTGACCAACCCGCACAATATTCGTTTAATTTTGGAAAATGCGACTGTACCGATTATTGTCGATGCTGGCGTGGGTACTGCCAGTGACGCTGCGATTGCGATGGAACTGGGTTGCGCCGGTGTACTGATGAATACCGCGATTGCGGCGGCGCAGCAGCCGGTTTTGATGGCCTCTGCGATGCGCAAAGCTGTCGAAGCTGGCCGTGAGGCTTATCTGGCTGGTCGGATGCCACGCAAAGCCTACGCCAATGCCAGCTCGCCAGAGACTGGATATTTTTTTAAGTAAACTAATAAATAAAAACAGCGACTCAAGGTCGCTGTTTTTGATGATTTCTCAATCAAGTCACCACAATCCCATCAAGCTTGGCCATCGTCAGCAAATCTTTATCGCCGCGACCAGACAGATTGATAATAATCGTCTGCTCTGGACTCATGGTCGGCGCGAGTTTTTTGACATAAGCCAGCGCGTGGCTGGTTTCTAATGCGGGAATAATCCCCTCCATCTGCGTCAGTTCGCGGAAGCCTTCTAACGCTTCAGTGTCATTGATCGCCACATAGCTGACCCGCTGAATGTCTTTTAAGAAGCTATGCTCAGGGCCCACACCAGGGTAATCCAAGCCTGCCGAGATGGAGTGAGTCTCGATAATCTGACCTTGGTCATCGGACAGTAGATAGGTGCGGTTGCCATGCAACACACCGATCCGACCGGCAGTCAACGGTGCGGAGTGGCGACCGGTTTCGACCCCGTCACCTGCCGCTTCAACCCCGTACATTTTAACGGTTTTGTCGTTCAGGAACGGCCAGAACAAACCGATTGCATTACTGCCGCCGCCGACACAAGCGACCAAGGCATCTGGCAGTTTGCCGGTCATATCAAGGTGTTGCTGCCGTGCCTCACGACCAATAATCGATTGGAAGTCACGCACCAACATCGGATAAGGATGTGGGCCTGCCACTGTGCCGATGATATAATAGGTGTTGTCCACGTTGGTGACCCAATCGCGCATCGCTTCGTTCATCGCGTCTTTCAGGGTGCGCGAGCCGCTGGTGACTGGCACGACGGTCGCACCGAGCAACTTCATCCGATAGACGTTGAGGGATTGACGCTTGACATCGTCCTCACCCATATAAATCACGCACTCCATGCCCAAACGCGCCGCAATCGTCGCGGTTGCCACACCATGCTGACCTGCGCCAGTTTCGGCGATGATACGGGTTTTACCGGATAGCTTGGCCAGCAGCGCTTGACCAATGGTGTTATTGACCTTGTGTGCACCGGTATGATTCAGGTCTTCACGTTTCAGATAAATCTGTGCACCGCCAAGCGATTTTGACCAGCGTTCGGCATGATACAACGGGCTAGGACGACCGACAAAATGCGCCATGTCATAGTCAAACGCCCGCAAAAACTCAGGGTCGTTTTTCATGCGGGCATACAGTTGCTCAAGGTCTTCGAGTGCGCCCATCAGGGTCTCGGACACGAAGCGACCGCCATGCACGCCAAAATGCCCACGTGCATCGGGATACGCCGCAAAATCCACATCGGCCACAGCGCCCATTCCATCATCTAACATTGTCATGCCGTACTCCTACCATAAACTGTTGCATTAACACCGAATCTTTTACGCCTTTTTGCGGTTTGCCAGTCACAATATCAAGCTGCTCGACCCCGCCGCTGACATCCACCGCATACGGCTGGGTCTGTATAATCGCTGCGCTGACATTTTCGGCAGTCAGGCCACCGGCCAAAATCAGCGGTACATCAGTGTGCGGCCAACGCGACCAATCGAACGCATGTCCCGTGCCGCCTTTTAAGTCAGGATGCCACGCATCCAGCAAAATCCCACTGGCACCCGCCGCCGCAAATGCGTCAATTTCGGCCAACACATCCAGATCAGGTCGCATTTGTAGCGCCTTAATCCAGCGCCGACCGGTCGCTTGTCCAATCGCTTGGCATTGCTCTGGCGTTTCGTCGCCATGTAACTGAAGCAGATCCAATGGCACAATTGCCAATACCTGCTGAATCTCAGCGATACTGGCATTCACAAACAGCCCGACCGCTTGCACAAACGGACTGATCTGTTTGACCAGTTCAGCAGCTTGCTCAGCACTGACTGCGCGAGGGCTCGGCGGATAAAACACCAGCCCAATCGCATCGACACCGGCGGCTACTGCTGCTTGTACATCGACCACACGGGTGAGGCCACAGATTTTAGCGCGGACGGTCATCATGCGGCGAAATCCATTAAAAAGACAAGCCGTATTGTATGCCAAATGATGGTACAACGGGCGTACAGGATGCAGACAAGCTGCAATCCTACTGTCAAAAACACACGAACGTTTTGGAGTCTACCCATGCAAGCTGACCGGCCACCGCTGCCGCCATTTACCGTACACACCGCACAGCAAAAAGTCCGTATGGCCGAAAATGGTTGGAACAGTCGTGACCCTGAAAAAGTCGCACTGGCCTACACCGCTGATAGCCGCTGGCGTAATCGCGATCATTTTTTGACGGGTCGTGCTGCGATTATTGCGTTTTTGCAGCACAAATGGGCAAAAGAACACGACTATCGACTGATTAAAGAGTTGTGGGCTTTTCACGATGATCGAATTGCGGTGCGCTTTGCTTATGAGTGGCACGACGATCAAGACCAGTGGTTTCGCTCGTATGGCAATGAAAATTGGCAATTTAATGCGCAGGGTCTGATGCAAAAGCGGCATGCCAGTATTAATGATCTGGCGATTTTGCCGGAGCAACGCTTGTTCTTGTGGCCACAGGGTCGGCGGCCAGACGACCATCCAAGCTTGAGTGAGCTGGGACTGTAATCAGCCACGCCTGATTCAACGTCAGATGCAATGCTTGATGGCAGTGTAGCAGCAGGCTGTGTGAGTGCTGTCAGCTTGGCAATATCCAGCAAATATGCTCTGATGAGAGTTGTTTTTGGGCTGTTGTGATCAGGGTTAAATATGAATTTGGTTTGGTTTCGCAATGATCTGCGCCTACATGATCAGCCCGCGCTACACGCTGCCTGTCAACACGCCCAGCAACATGACTCAGGCGTGCTAGCGCTGTTTGTCTTTAGCCCGCAACAGTGGCAACAGCACGACCGTTCCGCTGCGCAAGTTGATTTTTTACTGCGCAATCTGGCGAGCTTGCAGCACGATCTGGCGGCGCTCAACATTCCGCTCAAACTCATGAACATCCCGTTATACGACGACATTCCCGCAGCACTGGTTGAATTTTGCCAACAACATCAAATCCATCAGGTTTACTGTAATCAAGAATACGAATGGAACGAACGCTTACGTGATCGCGCCTGTAAGCTGGCGTTAGAGCCGCTGGGCATTGTGATGCAGCGTCTACACGATCAGTGTTTGCTGCCACCCAAAACCGTACTGAACCAGTCCGGCGAGTTTTATAAGGTGTTTACCCCATTTAAAAACAACTGGCTGACACAACTGGTACAAACCCCACCCCAACTACTGCCCTGCCCTGAACCAGTCAAAAACGCAGCAGTGGATCATGATCCGATCCCAGCCACGCTGGATGGCTTTGCCCTGATGTCTGCCGAGCGACAAAACGCATGGCCAGCGACTGAAGCCGAAGCGCAACGGCGTTTGGCGGCGTTTTTACAGTGGCGGGTCAGTCAGTACAGCACCTTACGCAATCGCCCCGACAAGCCAGACTACACCAGCCAACTGTCGCCGTATCTGGCACTGGGTCTACTCAGCAACCGCCAGTGTTATGTGGCGGCACGACAGCAACCCGCCAATGACGGCATCCAAACGTGGATCAGTGAGCTGTGTTGGCGCGACTTTTATCGGCATATGTTGATTGGTTTTCCACGCGTGTCACGCGGGCAAGCATTTGATGTGGCGACCGACCGGCGCGTGGCATGGTCATATGATGAAACAGCCTTTGCCCGCTGGTGTGACGGTCAAACTGGAGTTCCGATTGTTGACGCGGCGATGCGCTGCTTAAACACGACCGGTTTTATGCACAACCGTCTACGCATGGTGGTCGCAATGTTTTTGACCAAAAATCTGTTGATCGACTGGCGTTGGGGCGAGCGGTATTTTAGTCAGCAGTTGATTGATTGCGATCTAGCATCCAACAATGGCGGCTGGCAATGGTCAGCCTCAACCGGCAATGATGCCGCGCCGTATTTTCGGGTGATGAACCCCAGCACGCAGGGCAAAACTTACGATCCTGATGCGATCTTTATTAAACAATGGCTACCCGAACTGCGCCACCTCACCGCCAAGCAAATCCATGACCTCAGCGTGACCGCTAAAGTGAAGGGTTACTGCGCACCGATGGTGGATTTAAAGGTTTCGCGGGCGTTGGCGATTGAAGCGTTTAAAATCGGAACATCATAGTTTACGATTAACCAGCGCAATTCCAAACGCTTGCTTAGAAGCAAGCATGCAAGTGATTCTAGATGATTAAGAGGATACATAACATGCGCTTTGTCAGTGAAGCTCTTCCGAACCGGTTACTTTTAAGTGAAGACGAGAACCAATTACTCCAGATCAAGCTGGAGGGTTTCAAGCCCAAAAAAGCTAAAGCAGCACTGAAAGACATCTCCAGAAAATTCCATTTGGTTAGTGCCGAACCTGACGCGTTATTCAATACTGAATGCGTAGTCCTCTATCGTTCTGATCAGGATGGTGTGGAAGTAGAGTGGCTGGAATGGTTCGGATCTTTTCAAATGAGTATTAAATCGCACACAACAGACTCGAACCCTTTTGTATTGGCAATACTGGATTATCTAGACATTAAATACATTCAAAGACTAGGGTCTAAAAAACCCAATAACATCTGACAACTCAAAAACCTGTTGGATCTGACGCTGCTCAAAGACTGGTTACGAGCATTTCAATGATGTACGTCGCAAAACCTCAATTCAGCAAGCGCATAACATCCTAGCATAGATTTTGACCACCCCATGCCCCCTTGCAAAAACCCCACAACCTGCCAAGATAACGCCTATCTTTTGTAGTAGACAAATCTTATGGGACACCGCCTCAGCAAAATCTATACGCGCACCGGCGATGACGGCACGACTGGCCTCGGTGATGGCCAGCGGGTCAGCAAAGACGATCTGCGGGTCGAAGCCTACGGTACCGTAGATGAAACCAATAGCGCTGTCGGCCTACTGCGCGCCCATCTCAATCATGGCTTAGACACAGCGCATGAACTAGATGATGCACTCAGTCGGATTCAGCATGAACTGTTCGATCTGGGTGGCGAGCTGTGCATTCCCAACTATCGCATTCTACAAGCGCAATGCGTTGAACGGCTCGAACAACAGATCGACCAGATGAACGAAGCTTTGCCCATGCTGAAAAATTTTATTCTCCCCGCCGGCACACTCGCCACTGCACAAGCGCACATGGCACGCACCATCTGCCGCCGCGCTGAACGCCACCTCACCACTTTAGCCAAGCGCGACAGTGACATTTCACCGTTAGCGTTACATTATTTAAACCGGCTATCGGACTGGTTGTTTGTCGTATCACGCACGATCGCGCGTGAACATGGCGGCTCAGAAGTATTGTGGGTGCGACAGGATCTAGTGGAATAAAGTCCACAGGAGGACAACATGCAACTGATCGGTCATCGCGGGGCGCGCCAAGAAGCGCCCGAAAACACCCTCGGCGGTTTTGCTTATCTGGCACAGCTTGGCCTACGCGCGGTGGAGTTCGATGTGCGGCAGCTGCACGACGACACGCTGGTGGTGATCCACGATGCCGACCTGTTGCGTACCGCTGGACAAGCACGTTCAGTCTATGATTTGCGCCAGACTGATCTGGTGGGGATTGACCAGCGGCACAACTGGCCAGATTGGCAAGGTGCAGAACCACTGGCGACTCTACCGCAGGTATTGGCGCAGCTCGACGGCTTTGGTCATATCGAAGTCGAAGTCAAAGCGGTTGATTCCGCCGCACAAGCAGAGCGCCTGATTCAGCATCTGTTGCCGCTGCTAGACGCTTGGCCAGCCGCCTCCATTACTTCATTTGATTTGAAGATTTTACAAGCGATACAAAAACAAACTGCGCAACAAAAACGCGGCCTACTGATCGAGCTACCGCTACCGATTGATGCGATTGTGCAGACTGCTTTGGATTTGGGCTGTGGGCGAGTCGGCATCAAAGACAGCCTGTGTACCGCCGAACTGATCGACGCACTACACCAGCATGATTTGGCCTGTAGCGTTTGGACGGTAAACAGCATCGACCGTGCCAAACAACTGCAAGACTGGGGCGCGGATGGACTGATTACCGATGTACCCAGCCAAATGCTTGCCGCCAATATCGGAACGATTGCGTAAGCCTATTTGGGCTGGGTCGCCGTGGCGCGCAGCAGGATATTTTGATTGGCATCAATCAACACCAAGCCCGCTGCATCCAGCTTGTAGCTGACCGTCTGATCAAAGGCGTCGAGTAAATTGGCCTCTTGTACCAACGCACCCGCGCAGTTTTGTTGGCCATTAAAGCCACGCAGCTTAATCGCCTGATTGGCCGCCAACGTGTAATCGCCCCACAGACGATTACAGCCGGTGGAGCCTTCGATTCGATTGGTTTGATTGGACAGTTGCAGCCAAGGCCGCGCCACATAAATCTGCGCCACCCGTCCCTTAATCTCGATGATTTGCCACGTGGTACTGTGCAACGGCGTGAGCTGCTGAATCGGCACGCTGGTCTGAATCGGTCGCTCTGGATGCGCCACGATGCGCGATCCTTTCGCCTGAGCAGATGATGAGGGACTAGACTGACAGCCTGTCAACAGCACAGCAGCAAAGAGCAGCGTAATCGTCAGACAATCTTTGACCATTGGTCGAGAAATTTTCCATGAAAAACTCAATGTATTGATTAACATAACTATACATCCATAGGCAACAATCAAAAAATAACAGATGGATTGAATCAATTCATCTTGTCCGACTAGAGTACAACTGTATACTCGTGTTAGCATGGATCACGAAACATTGTACCTGCTTGTGCGCACCGTCATCAGACTGTATTGCCAGACTTGTACATTGATGCCTGTTTTCTTCACCATCTTCGTACTGACGGAGTCTGTTCAGACATGAACCCCCCTTCATCCCGCCCGCCAATCAACTGGCCTGCGGCGATTCTGTTCTCGGCAACCACGCTCGGCTGTTTAACCGTACTGCCTTGGTATGCCTTTAACTATGATTTTTCTACCGCTGCATGGGTCACTTTCGCCTTGTTTTTGGCGTGGAGTGGGCTGGGCATCACCGCAGGCTACCATCGCCTGTGGTCACATCGGACGTACCAAGCCAGTTGGCCAGTACGCTTTATGTTGATGTTGGGCGGCACGTTTGCCACCCAAAATAGCATTTTGATCTGGAGCTCGGGACACCGCACCCACCACCGCCATGTCGATCATGTCGATCTTGATCCGTATTCGGCCAAGCGCGGCTTTTGGTTCTCACATATGGGCTGGATGTTGCGTCAATACGACAACTACGCCAATGAAGGCCAGCAAGACTATAAAAACGCACCCGATCTGTTAAAAGACCCGATGGTGATGTTCCAACACAACCACTACGGTAAATTGCTAATCCTGACCAATATTGGCTTTCCGGTTGCGGTTGGTCTGTTGGTTGGTGATCTGTGGGGTGTCATCCTGTTGGCGGGGCTGCTGCGTTTGGTCGTCAGTCACCATTTCACCTTTTTTATCAACTCATTGGCGCACATGTGGGGCAAACAACCCTACACCGATGAGAACACCGCCCGCGATAATTTCTGGTTGGCCTTGGTCACTTGGGGTGAGGGCTATCACAACTTCCACCATATTTTCCAATACGACTATCGTAACGGTGTGAAATGGTGGCAGTTTGATCCGACCAAATGGTTGATCTTGGGTCTGTCGAAAATCGGTCTGACCTCTGACCTAAAGCGTATTCCCGACTTTACCATCAAAAAAGCCGAAGTCGCGATGAAGTTTAAACGCGCTGAACAGCATCTGGCGACCTACGGGCATAATATCCATGACGATATGCTGGCGGTGAAGCAGCGGATTGGGCAAGAGTATGAGGCGTTTACCCAAACGCTAAACGAATGGACACGGCTGAAAGAGCAGGAAATCGAGCTGAAAAAAGCTGAGTTTTCGCAACGTCTGCATGAAGTCGATGAGCGTATGAAGCATCAATTTTTGCAGGTCGAGCAAAAAATGAAAGCCCACGCCCAGCAAATGGAAATCCTGATGCAAAACCTCAAGCAAGCGGTGCGTCCGTCCACGCC
>JBAQKP010000312.1:0-11245 GCA_049301135.1 Moraxellaceae bacterium
TCAACCTGGGCTCGAACCAGGGACACACGGATTAACAGTCCGTTGCTCTACCAACTGAGCTATTGAGGATCGGTAACGTGGAGCGCATTCTAGGGATCAATTTTACAACGGTCAAGGCTTTTTAAAACAAAAAAACTTGACCGCCTAAAACATCGCCATTTTCACACAACGTCATGTGGAGACATGACATTGCTGGATAGTTTTATTTGCCCGCTGCGCGATCAGCAGCGACCGATGCAATCGCTGCATCGACACCCTCAATCGAATCGGCCGCTGCTTTAATACGGCTCAAGGCATCAACCAATACGCTGTCGGCAGTGGCATATGAAATGCGCATATAACCGCCCAAACCGAACGCATCACCCGGTACCACCGCCACGCCGGTTTTTTCCAGCAGCCAATCGGCAAACTCGGTGCAAGACTTGAGACCCAAAGCACGAATCAATGGACGTACTGATGCATAGGCATAAAACGCACCGTCAGCAGGCAAGCAGCTGATGCCTTTAATTTGGTTCAGACCATCAACGACCAGATCATGACGACGTTTAAACGCTGCAATCATCGGCTCTAGCACGTCTTGTGGACCATTCAGCGCAGCTTCGGCAGCGACTTGGCTGATTGAGGTTGGGTTGGAGGTCGATTGTGATTGGACGTTTTTCATCGCATTGATGATTTTGGCGGGGCCTGCGGCATAGCCAATCCGCCAACCGGTCATCGCATAGGCTTTTGACACACCATTCAATACAAAAGTACGGTCGTATAGATCCGGCGCGACATTGACGATGTTATAAAACGGCTCGTCAGTCCAGCGAATCGGCTCATACATGTCGTCAGAGGCGATGTAAACCTGTGGATGACGACGCAGCACTTCGGCCAACTCAGTCAGCTCTTGCTTGCTGTAGATCATGCCGGTTGGGTTGGATGGGCTGTTCAATACCACAAGTTTGGTGTTTGGGGTGATCGCCGCTTCAAGTTGGGCAGCAGTGATTTTAAAGCGCTGTTCTTCAGGGCATTTGACGATGACCGGCGTGCCTTCGGCGATAATCACCATGTCGGGATAACTCACCCAAAACGGTGCTGGAATGATGACTTCGTCGCCTTTGTTGATAAAAGCGAGTGCCAAGTTAAAGAAGCTTTGTTTGCCGCCACATGACACCAAAATTTGGTTCGGTGCGTAATCAAGGTTATTGTCACGCTTAAATTTGGCGATGATGGCTTTTTTGAGGCCAGCCGTGCCATCGACCGCAGTATATTTGGTAAAACCATTATTGATCGCAGCAATTGCGGCATCTTTAATATGTTGTGGGGTATCAAAGTCAGGCTCACCAGCCCCTAAGCCAATAATGTCACGCCCTGCCGCTTTCAACTCGGCGGCCTTATTGGTAACGGCCAGCGTTGGCGATGGCTTGATGGCATTAACACGGTCGGATAGGCGAACGTCCACGGGGATATCCTTTTGCAAAGAGTGGGAGGGTGTCAAAAACTTGGTGATTCTAGCCGATTTTTGCCAACGATGTAGACGCAACATGTGTTCATCTGCAAGACAACGTCGGGTATTTGGTGAAAAAAACTATCGGCTAGGCGTTCGGCGGCATGGCTTGGGAGTCAATATGTATAAATTAACCGTTTATGTGCCAGACAGTCACTTGGAGCCACTCAAACAGGCATTGTTTGCAGCCGGTGCAGGTCGGCTGGGTAATTATGCAGAGTGCTGCTGGCAGGTTAAAGGCATCGGGCAGTTTTGTGCGCTCGCCAATGCACAGCCGTTTATTGGGCAAATCGGTCAGCTTGAGCAAGTCGAAGAATGGCGGGTTGAAATGGTGTTGTTGGCCTGTTATCGAAATGCAGTGGTTGAGGCGTTATTACAGCATCACCCATACCAAACGCCAGCGTTTGATTTGGTTCAAATTTTGACGGAATGACAAACTACGCACAGCAATAGGCGTAAGCGATATTAAATGGGCAGGTTTTGAGGGTTGAAGCCATGAGGGATTGAAGCATACAATTTTATTATAATGGTCCCGGAGGTCGGACTCGAACCGACACGTCATCACTGACAGAGGATTTTGAGTCCACCGCGTCTACCAATTCCACCACTCCGGGAGGAGCATGTGTTCAGGGTTGCCATTCTAGCGTTTTAAAACAGGCTGTCAAGCAGTTGCCCATAAAATTTGCTATGATTTGCCGCCGATTTTGTCTGGTTGATCAACAAAAATGCAACTTGCTGATTTTTCGTACGACTTGCCCGATCACTTGATTGCACGTTATCCGCTGCCGGAGCGTAGTGCATCAAGGTTGTTATATCTACCAAAAACGGGTGCTGCCCAAGATTTGACTGTCAAAGCATTGCCGGATTTGTTGGGCCCGGGTGATCTGCTGGTGCTTAACGATACACGGGTGATGAAGGCGCGTCTGCATGGTCGTAAGCCGAGTGGCGGGCAGGTCGAAATATTGGTCGAGCGGGTGCTAACTGAGCAGACCGCACTGGCGCACATCCGATCAAGTCATGCACCCAAAGCGGGTGCGGTGCTGTTGCTGGCTGACGGGCAGGTCGAAGTCACGGTGCTGGGGCGGCGCGAAAATTTGTTTGAAGTGCAGTTTAGTCAGCCGATTTTAGCGGTGCTCGAGCACTATGGCGAGTTGCCGATACCGCCTTATTTTAATCGCCAAGCGGATGAGTCAGACGCATCGCGTTATCAGACCGTGTTTAACGACCCGAATAAAACCGCCAGTGTCGCCGCGCCGACCGCAGGTTTGCACATTGATCAGGCATTGTTGACTGCATTACAGGCCAAGGGCGTGCAGATTGCCTATGTGACGCTGCATGTGGGGGCGGGGACATTTCAGCCGGTACGCAGCAGCGACATTACCCAGCACCAGATGCACAGCGAGTGGGGCGAAGGTCCTGCGGAGACAGTCGCTAAGATTGCCGCAACCCGAGCGGCCGGTGGGCAGGTGATTGCGGTGGGGACGACGGCAACCCGTGCGCTGGAAAGCGCAGCCAAAGCCTGTGGGGTGGCCGACGGTGAACCGTTGAGCGCATGGTCTGGTGAAACCAATATTTTTATTTATCCGAGTTATCAATTTCAGGTGATTGATCGGTTAATGACCAATTTTCATTTGCCAGAATCAACCTTGCTGATGTTGGTGTCGGCTTTGGCGGGACGTGAACGAATGATGGCCGCCTATCAGCATGCGATTGCGGCTGAGTATCGGTTTTTTAGTTACGGTGATGCCATGTTAATTGATCGACATTGATTAGTGTAACAATAGCCTTTCGCTCAAATAAGTCAGCCTTGCTAATACCCCTCTCCCCAAAGGAGAGAGGGAGTTCCTTATTCAGGTGTATTTTGAATAGACTTAGCCATTCAGCTTGGCCAATACCTCGGCTGAAAAACTCACGTTGGTATACACCTCTTGCACGTCGTCCAGATCTTCGAGCATATCAATCATCTTGATAACTTTCTCGGCTTGCTCTACGTCAGTGATTTCGGCTTGGGTGGCGGCGTGCATGCTGACTTCGGCATGATTAGACTGAAAACCTGCGGCGGCCAATGCATCTTGCACTGCCCCAAAGCTCTCCGGTGAGGTGATCACCAGCAGGCTGTCGCCGTCATTTTCGATGTCATCTGCACCGGCTTCAAGCGCGACTTCCATCAGTTGATCCTCAAGGCTGAGGTCATCGAAGCGAATTTCACCGCGTTTGGTAAATAAATACGCCACGCTGCCGGTTGTGCCAAGATTGCCGCCGTTTTTGCTAAACGCATGGCGGACTTCCGGCACGGTGCGATTGACGTTATCGGTCATGGTTTCGACAATCACCGCGACGCCGCCCAAACCGTAGCCTTCATAGGTGATCTCGGACATATTGTCTTGGTCGCCGCCGCCTGCGCCCCGCAAGATGGCACGGTTAATGGTGTCACGCGTCATGTTGACCGAGAGGGATTTTTCGACCGCAGCGCGCAGACGTGGGTTTTTGGCCGGATCAGGATCGCCTTGTTTGACGGCACTGATCAGCTCACGAATGCACTTGGTAAAAATTTTGGCGCGAGAGGCATCTTGTTTGCCTTTACGATGCTGAATATTTGCCCATTTAGAATGTCCAGCCATGTGTGCCGCTCCTCGTGTTGTCGGTAAAATACGGGGGTAGGTTGCCCCAAAAATGTGCCAAATATTAGCATAGTGCGCTGCTGCTGCGTATGGGCTGTACTGCTGCTGCTTGAATGCAAAAATTTGCAGTGAAATTGCGCGATTTGTGTGGCAGGTTATGGTGCTTGTCATATTTTTCTGCTTTGATCATGCTGATAAGCGGATCAAGAGGAAATTATTCATGCCGATGGATTTTGAGGAGTGTTGGCATCAGGCGCTCGGCGTTAAGCTACAGTCACGCCTAACCCGCAGTACTTTGCGCAGTGTGTTGCGGCGTTATCGTGAGCCACAGCGCAGTTATCACGATTTGGTGCATCTCGATCATATTTTAAGCTTGGCACAACAGCAGCAGTGGGTACATCCCAAGGATAGTTTGCTGACGTTATTTTATCATGATGCGATTTATGATCCACTCCGGCAGGACAATGAGCAGCAAAGTGCGCACTTGGCGGAAGCGCAGTTGTCGTGTTGGTTAACTGATTCAAGAATCGCAAGGATTAAAAGCTGGATTTTGGCCACGCAGCAGCATCTTTGCCCAACCAATGATCCAGACTTGGCACAAATTTTAGATATTGATCGCGCGATTCTGGCCGCTGAACCCAGCCGCTATGATGCCTACGCTGCCCAGATTCGGCAGGAATATGCACATATTGAGGATGATCTGTTTCGGCAGCATCGCACGGTTTTTTTGAACCGCATGCTGTGTCGGCCACAGTTGTTTTATACGACTATTTTGGGCAGTGAGGCTGAAGCGCTGGCGCGGCTGAATATTCAGCGCGAGATTGGCCTGCTTAAGCTGACAGCATGAGCAGGTCAATCAAGGCAACGTCTCAGCAGGCACAGGCGTTTGCTAGCGTGCTGCACAGGTCATCCGGCCACTAAGGTGTGATGTCATCCTCTGGTCGCTGCTGTGGTTGTTCTGGCGGCAGAGGTGCAACGTAGCCAATCACTAGCATCAGTCCGCCTGCGCCAATAAACGAAATGACCCGTGCCATTGCGCTGAGATTGGACAGATCAACCAGTAACAGCTTGGCGGTGACCATCACCAGCAAGCCAATCCCCACCCACCATAAAGATCGCCATGCAGAGCGGCTGGCCAGCACGGTGACCAGTAATGCAGTCACACTCCAGACCATCGTCAAGCTGGTTTGTACCGTATCGTTGTGCCAAGCAGCAGGCCACAGTGGGGTGTCAAGCCACTGGTGTAAGCTACGCACCACCACGCCACTGAGTGACCAAAACAACAGCCCTCCCAATACCAATTGTGCCGCTTGGCGCTGTTGCACGGACAGCACAGGTTCGGGCTGTTGTAAGCCTCGATACAGCCATAGACAGACGGCCAATATGCAACCATCGAGAATATTTAGCAGTGGCAGATATGGCAAGCCGAACAACTGACCGCTAGACTGGGTATTGGCAACCACGACCCAAACCGACAGCCCGCCCGCCACTGGCCAATACAGGTCTTGTTGGCTGCGTGCTAAGTCGAGCCAGTTGGGTAATAGCAGACGCTTCGGCATCGTTTGTAACAGCAACAACAGCCCAATCGGCAGCAGCACCAGTGCCACTGCGTGAGGCACATACTCAAATGACCAAAGGCTGAGGAGCAACAAGATCAGCGCTAGACCCACAGCTTGATCCTGTCTTAGTGACAGTTGCTGCTGATTGGCTACTACATATAAATGTCGCCAAATCCACAACTGTACGCTCAGCCATGCCACAGACGCCAATAAGAGACTGTGTAAGGTGCGCGGTTCGAGCAGCAGGTCTTGCCCAATCAAGCAGAGCAACAGCCCACCAATCAGCAGCGACAGCTGCCGAAGTAGCCAGCGCATCTCATGCCACACGGAAGACAACGACAACAACAGGCCAA
Organism: Moraxellaceae bacterium; assembly: GCA_049301135.1. GTDB lineage: Bacteria > Pseudomonadota > Gammaproteobacteria > Pseudomonadales > Moraxellaceae > JAYXXU01. Next base: position 6,023 of record JBAQKP010000312.1, read on the forward strand.
GCTGACAGAGGAGTAGCAAATCCCAAACCAGTTGAGTTGCGGTGTGACGTGGCAGCCACAACAGACTGCCGGTGTATGTCGTACTGAGCCAAGACCAACGATCTTGTAATAACCAAATCCCCACAGCAACACTCAGTATCATCAGCGCAAGGCTACTGAACCGAAGCTGGCTCGGTGTGCTGTTGCAGGGCGCACGCAAAATACCGGCACTCAACAACACTGTGCTAAAGGCAATCAGTAATTCTAACCAAATGCTTTGATCAGCGTCGGTGAGCCATAACCAAACCAAAATCAGTAGACTGATCGACTGTAAAAACAATCCAAATATCACCTGCCAATAGCGTGATTGCTGGACACCGACCCAAACCAACACCACCCCTTGAATCAGCCAACCCGTCGAAGTCCACTGAGCGTTTAGCGCCAGCGGCAGCACCAATGCCAAAAATCCCAGCCCAAGTGCCAGAATACCGTCACGCAATAACGGCAGCGCCAAGCGTTGTTGTTTCAGCCAGTAAGCCAAACCCAAATACAGCGTAGCAAGCAGCGCACTACTGACTGCTAACGCATACGGCACATCCTGCAACAAACTGGCTTGTAAACCAAATGCAACCAGCGGAACACCGAATAACAGGCCGCTATCAACTGTTAAAATAGAGGCGCTAGGCGATGGCGTTGTGCTCGAAACAGGTGCTTGAGCCAGCAATTGGCTATAACGCACCGCGATAAACACATACAACACCACATGCGCAATCAGCAGGATCTCCATCGGCCAGCGCAGCAAAGGATCAAAGGCATGCCAGCCCCACAACGTCGCCATGCCAAAGGTTGCCGTTGCGCCAAGTAGATTTAGGATTTTCCATGTGCGTTGGTACGCAATCCATGCCAATGCCAGATTGATCAGCAAATAATAACTAAACAGCAGCACGACCTGACCTTGTTGCGTGCTGGTCAGAATTGGCGCAAAAAACGCCGCGCCAAAGCCCAGCACCGCTAATGGCAAAGCATCTTGTCGCAGGGCGAATATCGTGGTGATGCTGGCTAAAATCGCCAATAAGCCGAAGGTCAATTGGCTGGGTAACACCTGATATAAACGATAGGCACTAAATAAGGTCAAATACAGGGTCGCGATCCCAGCACCTTGCAGGCTGAGTGCATAACCACGGCGTGCTTGACTCAAGCGTAATCCCAAGCTAATGAATAATATGGCAGCGATTGAAATAACACTCAGCCACGCTTCAATGGGGATGATAATCGTTTCTTTTAATAATCGAAGCAATAAGCCGACACCAATCAGCAGGATTAATACCCCAACACGGACGATGGTATTGCCACCACTAAACCAATGGGATAGGGTCATCCAGACCGAGGTCACAACAGATAATGAGCGCTCGTCAGGCTCCATGCGCGCCAGCGGTCGGTTCGGTATCGGCGGCATGGTGGTGGTCGCGTCCAACATCTGCGCTGTATCCTGCTGTGCGCGTGCAGTGATCAAATCAGGCAAAGCTGTGGTGTTGTCATGCTGAGCGGTTATGGGGTCTAATACCGTGGCCGAAGATTGACGTTCTTGCGGTTTTTTGATATGTAAATCGGCTTCTGTCGCTGATCGTTCTGAAAGTGTTTTTTCAAAAAAAATAATTTTATCAATAAGATGTTTTTGATGGTCTTGGAGAATCTTAATTTTTTTGGATAAGATAAAATAAGGCAGCAGCCATAGGCCAAACGCAAAGACAATCCAGAAAAATCCATACATGATCGACGTCCTGAGTGCTTGAAATCAAAAAAATTGTTACTGTATTACAGCTTTGCCGTAGCTTTTTCGTCTAAAGCCAATGACTTTTAGCGCAAAATCCAGATTAATAGGCGCAGGCTGCACGATCTCCACCCTCAACATTTTATGATGGCTTGAGGTCGGCTAGTCTAGCACTGTCGGAGCGTAGCACGCAGTGCTCGCGAGGATTTGGCTAACAGCACAGCATTATCGGCTTTGATCTGGTATTTAGGCTCTGATATCACCACGCAGTTTATCCTGCGGGTCAAATGCTATATAGTCGCCGCCCAATAAACAGGTCAATTGACCAATTGAGGATTAAGCAATCGGTGAGTAGTTCTTATTTTGCGGATGATAAAAATACACCGACTGACGTCGGTATTTTGTCAGCAGGTGTCTGGCGTATTCCGCATTTGTCTCACTTTTTCCCGACCGCAGTGCGTCGGTTAAGTCCGTGGCGTTTTTCGGCCAACCCACAGGTGAGTTGGGTTGCGGCATGGGGCTATCGACCCAGTCGTCACGCTGTCTTGCGTTATGCTCGTCGCCATCAGTTGTCAGTTTTGACGCTTGAAGACGGTTTTATTCGCTCGATGGGATTAGGTCATCAAGGTTATCCACCAGCTGCCTTGGTGCTGGATGATATTGGGATTTATTTTGATGCTCGCCAGCCGTCTCGCTTAGAACAGTTAATTGTCAGTGGGCGCGATGCGCCAGCGCGTGCTGAATTGTGTATGTCTGAACTGCGTCAGTATCGACTGTCAAAATATAATCACGCACCGCTACTGCAATTGGCGCTGACCACTGAATTGAATGTTTTGGTGGTCGATCAAACTTTCGGTGATCAATCGGTCAAGGCGGGTGGTGCGGATCAGCACAGTTTTGAGCGGATGTTGCAGGCTGCACTTGCGCGTTATCCAGACGCGACGATTTGGGTGAAGACGCACCCTGAGGTCAGTAGTGGTCATAAACAAGGCTACTTATCGGCACAGTTGAGCCATCCAAACGTGCGCTATATCACTCAGCCTGCCAATCCGATTGCACTGATTGAGCAGATGGATGCGGTGTATGTGGTGACTTCGCACATGGGGTTTGAGGCATTGATGCTGAATCGTCCGGTGTATTGCTTTGGCTTGCCGTGGTATGCCGGCTGGGGCTTGACCGATGACAGCGCGGCTCCTGTTGCACTGTTGGCACAACGTCGGCAACAGCCACGCAGCTTGAGTCAGTTGTTCACCGCAGCGTACTTTGATTACAGTCGTTATGTACATCCGGCGACTGGCCAAGCGTGTGACTTAGAGCAGGTGATTGAGTGTCTGGCACAGATGGTGGATTGGAACGAGCAGTTGCGTGGCACGCTGTATTGTGTCGGTTTTAGTCCATGGAAACGCTTGTTTATTCGTCGGTTTTTACATCTCCCATCTGTTAACATTCGATTTGTCACGTTGATTCCACAGCGTTGTGCGGCAGCGTCGCATGTGTTGATTTGGGGCAGTAAACTCAGTCCGCAACAGTTGGCACGTTGCAGTTGTCCGGTCTGGCGTATGGAGGATGGTTTTATTCGATCGATTGGTCTCGGCGCACATCTGATCGAGCCGATGTCCTTGGTGTTGGATGATCATGGCATTTATTATGATCCAAACAGTAATTCGCGCTTACAGCGGATCTGTGCGGATATTCGCTTGTCCAAGCCGGAGCAGCGGCGGGCGCGTGCCTTGATCAAAACCTTGGTTGAGTTCGAGCTGAGCAAATATAACGTTGGCTCAACCGATGAACACTGGCCAAGCATTCCTGACGGCGCATATAAAATTTTGGTTGCAGGTCAGGTGGAGGATGATGCTTCGATTCGCCTCGGGACGCGTGAGATTTGCACTAATCTTCAGTTATTACAGGCGGTCAGGGCGCTGCATCCTGTGGCATTTATTATCTATAAACCGCATCCAGATGTGGTTGCTGGCTTGCGCTGCGGTGTGGTTGAAGCGGCAGTCGCGCGTGGTTTGGCGGACGCGGTATTGACAGAATGGCCAATGCCTGCCTGTTTGGAGCGAGTCGATGCGGTGCATACCATGACGTCTTTGACTGGCTTTGAGGCGTTGATTCGCGGCTTGCCAGTGACCTGTTATGGGATGCCGTTTTATGCGGGCTGGGGGTTAACGCAGGATCAATATCCGCACCCTGCACGGCAACGCATCCTGAGTGTGGAAGAGCTGGTCTTTGCGGTGTTGGTCAAGTATCCGTTATATTTGTTACCGAATACCGATCAGTTGTGCCGTCCAGAAGATGTCATGGCACATATCGTGAGCTATCGCCATCAGCCCTCTGCTCATGCGCCACAGGCTTCTGCCGCATGGCTGGCGCGTACAGGCAGATGGTTGCAACGTTTTAGATGAGGGGGCGCTTGATGATGGTGATCGGTTTGCAACAACCAGATGTGCGTGTTATGACTACAGCATGGCAAATGTCGATACCAATTGCTCGACTAGGATTTCATTGATGATGACGTCGCTGGATCAGCTTTTATCGTCGCAGCGTGTCTTGTTACTGCAAGGGCCAATGGGCGGTTTTTTTGCCCAACTTGCAGGATGGTTACGCGCACGACAGATTGAAGTCCATAAAGTGAACTTCAACGGTGGTGATCGCTTATTTTATCAAGATCCTCAAGCCAGCGATTTTCGTGGCAAGCTGCCTGATTTTGCCGGTTGGCTGACCACGCATTTGCAGACGTTAAACGTCGATACCGTGGTGTGCTTTGGCGATTGTCGCTTATATCACTTAAGAGCGCGTACGGTTTGCCAGCAGTTGGGCATTCGTTTTTTGGTGTTTGAAGAAGGCTATTTACGGCCAGATTACATTACCTTAGAGTGCGATGGCGTCAACGCAAACTCGAATATCAACCTATCTTTGATGTTGAATCAACCGATTGAGCATGACCATCCACAACCGACTCATCCCAGTTTTTCGCTGATGGTGTGGTCGGCTTGTTTGTATTATTTAGCATGGATGCTGTTGCAATTACGCTATCCACACTATCAACATCATCGATTACTCACCCCGTTTCAAGAGATTGTAGCGTGGTTGCGCGCGTTGCGGCGGCGTGTCACCAACAGCTTATTTGATCGACGTAAGCAAGCGTATATTCGCAATCACTTGTCAAATCGTTATTTTATTGTTGCACTACAAGTGCATAACGATAGTCAAGTGCGGGTGCATAGTGATTATGAGGATGTTGCTGATTTTGTGGTTGAGACCATGCAGTCGTTTGCACAACATGCCGCGCCAGAGCAGCATTTGGTGATTAAGCATCATCCGATGGATCGTGGCTATCGCAGTTATCGGCGGCTCATCCAAAAAACTGCCAAACAACTCGGCATCCAAGCTCGGGTCTTGTATGTCTGCGACGTGCATTTGCCGTCATTGATCAAACACAGTTTGGGGTTGGTCACGATTAACAGCACCAC
>JBAQKP010000313.1:0-3899 GCA_049301135.1 Moraxellaceae bacterium
AGCGCTTGTGGTTATCGACCGGCTGTTCGCTGCTGCATGTGCCGGTCGATCTTGCGCAAGAGCAAGTCCCCGCTGCGATTATGGGTCGGTTGGCATTTGCCCAGCAAAAACTCACCGAGTTGGTCGCGTTGGCGCATGGGCAGATCAGCGTCAATCCACAATTGAATCTGGCAGCACAATCGGCCTTTAGCCTGAGCGCACAGCAGCGTAGTGAGCTATTTACCCAGCGTTATCAGGCGCAACAAACACGGTTAAATCTGCCGCTGTTGCCAACCACTACGATTGGCTCATTTCCGCAGACTGCCAAGATTCGGGCTGCGCGGGCGGCGTGGCAGCAGGGCAAGCTGTCGGATGCGGATTATGAGCAAGCGATGCAGGCCGAGATCCAGCAGGCGATTGCCGAGCAAGAAGCACTTGGGTTAGACGTGTTGGTGCATGGTGAAGCCGAACGTACCGATATGGTCGAGTATTTTGCTGGATTACTCGATGGGTTTTGGTTGTCTAAACTGGGCTGGGTACAAAGCTATGGCAGCCGTTGTGTGCGTCCGCCGATCATCGTTGGTGATATCAGTCGCCCGCAAGCGATGACGGTCAAATGGATCAGCTACGCCAATAGCCTAAGCAATAGGCATGTCAAAGGCATGCTGACCGGACCTGTAACGATTTTGAATTGGTCATTTCCGCCAGCGCATCGCAGTCGCCGCGAGGTCGCGCTGCAACTGGCTGAGGCGATCCGGCAAGAGGTCAGCGACTTACAAGACGCGGGCGTGGCGATTATTCAGATTGACGAAGCAGCGTTTCGGGAAGGATTACCCCTGCGTAAAGCCGCACAAGCGGCGTACTGGGATTGGGCGGTGACGGCATTCAAGCATTGTGCGAGTAGTGCGCGGGTAGATACCCAGATTCATACCCACATGTGCTATTCAGAGTTTACCGACTGCTTACCGCAGATCAAGGCGATGGATGCCGACGTGATCACCATCGAAACCAGCCGTTCGGGGCTACAATTACTCGATGTGTTTCATCAGCAGGGCTATCCGAATGCGGTTGGGCCGGGTGTGTATGACATTCACAGCCCACGCACGCCGAATGCGAGCAGCATGAAAGTGGTGATTGATGGCGCGTTGCAGAGTATTCCGGCCGAGCGGCTTTGGATCAATCCAGATTGCGGCCTAAAAACCCGTAACTGGGTCGAGACACGTGCCGCGCTGACCGAGATGGTACACGCTGCGCAACAGTTGCGGACGCAGATCAGCCCGCAACTTGCGACGTCGACAAAACCAGCTACACCTGCCGTCCTGCGGCAGCAGATCAGTACGATCTAGGTTGAAATCTAGATCGAATCAACCCCCGTCAAAACAATAAATGCCCAGAACTACTTCTTTGCCGTCAGTATCACGCTGACGGCATTTTTCATGCTTATTACAAGTACAGCTTGTATTGCATGGGCTGTATCATCGAATCAGGCATTTAAAACAGCATTAATTTTTGCACCAAAAAAGTGCATGTTATTTGGCGTGCCACGATATGACGCACGATTCGATATTTTTTTGTGCGCTCGTCGGTCTGTGATCTGCCCGTCAGAGCGTTTTTATCGTATGCTTAGCAGCGTAAATCCAACCGAATGCCTTGCGTTTGAGCACTGTGTCGCAAGTTGGTACGACCTTTGCTTTAAGAAGACACGGTTTTACGTTTAGCCGCACCTGCAAGGTGCATTACGCGATCATGGAGCATTGTGAGCATGGCAAATAAAGTCCTTCAACTGATCAAAGAAAATGAGGCCAAGTGGGTCGATTTTCGCTTTACCGATACTCGCGGCAAAGAGCAACACGTTTCGTATCCATCTAGCACTATCGACGAAGACACCTTTGAAGATGGCAAAATGTTTGATGGGTCATCAGTTGCAGGTTGGAAAGGCATCGAAGCATCTGACATGATTTTGCTGCCAGACCCAGAAACCGCGTTCATGGACCCGTTCTTTGAAGAAGCGACTGTGGTGGTGACCTGTGACATCATCGAGCCATCGACCATGCAAGGTTACGAGCGTGACCCACGTTCGATTGCCAAGCGTGCTGAAGCCTACCTAAAATCAACTGGTATTGGTGACACTGCATTCTTCGGTCCAGAGCCAGAATTCTTCGTGTTCGACGAAGTCAAATGGTCGATTGACATGTCTGGCGCACGTCACACCATCTATGCTGAAGAAGCAGCATGGTCGACTGACAAAGACTACGAAGGCGGCAACACTGGCCACCGTCCACGCGTCAAAGGCGGTTACTTCCCAGTCCCACCAGTGGACAGTTCGCAAGATCTGCGCGTTGCGATGTGTAATGCCATCGAAGCGATGATGGGGCCAGGTCGTGTTGAAGTTCAACATCACGAAGTCGCCTCTTGCCAGCTTGAAATCGGTGTGTCATTTAACACCTTGGTACGTAAAGCTGACGAAGTACAGGTGTTTAAATACGCTGTATTGAACGTTGCGCACATGTTCGGCAAAACTGCGACTTTTATGCCAAAACCAATGGTTGGCGATAACGGTTCAGGCATGCACGTTCACATGTCGATCAGCAAAGACGGCAAAAACCTGTTCGCAGGCGACGATTATGCCGGTCTGTCAGAAATGGCGCTGTTCTTCATCGGTGGTATCATCAAGCACGCCCGTGCATTGAACGCGATCACCAACCCAGCGACCAACAGCTACAAGCGTCTGGTTCCGCACTACGAAGCGCCGATCATGTTGGCCTATTCAGCGCGTAACCGTTCTGCATCGATCCGTATTCCATACGTGGCAAGCCCGAAAGGCAAGCGTATCGAAGCACGTTTCCCTGATCCAGTGGCAAACCCATACTTGGCATTCTCTGCCTTGTTGATGGCTGGCCTCGACGGTATCCAGAACAAGATCCACCCAGGTGAAGCAGCCGACAAGAACTTGTACGACCTGCCACCAGAAGAAGAGGCACTGATCCCAACTGTTGCACACTCGCTGGATATGGCGCTGGATGCACTGAAGGCCGATCACGACTTCTTGCTGAAAGGCGGTGTGTTCACTAAAGAAATGATCGACGCTTACATCGAGTTGAAGATGGAAGAAGTCCGTCGTCTGAACACCACAACTCACCCTGTTGAGTTTGAAATGTACTACAGCTGCTAATTCGTTAGCTGCATCAAAAATCCCGCACTGGTTGCGGGATTTTTTTATGCGATTTTGACAGTAGGATTTTCAAACACCTGCTTGATCTGGTCGGGACGGATGGGGTGGAGTTCGTAAAGAGGCTTTTTCAGCAGGCTGTTGAGGGTCTGTAAATATTCGTGAAGTAGAGGCACTTTCGCTAAATGGTTATCATCACGAAACTCTATAAAGTCTCTATAAACATCATAAAAAAAACCAGTATCTGGTAATGCTAAAAACCGTTTAAGTAGTTCTGGCTGATCGCTCAATTGTTCAGGTGTCCCCATCAAACGAAGCGTAGGTGTCCCCATGATATGAAGCTCAGCCGTACTTTTTAGTGCATAGTAAAGAGCCCCGTTTTCACAAAGCGTAGTTTCAGTTAAGTCTTTACCATTTTCCCCAACTAGAGGAAAATAACAATCATCTCCACTGCCTGATATTAAATATGCTTGTTTTGAAATCAACCAGATAGCATACAAAGGCTCTTTTTCTTCGAAGGTGCATAAAACGTAGGGTAGCCAACCAGTGAGGTGAGCAATTTCGAATAAATTGTCGTCACTTAGTATAGTGGGAGGAAATGTGGGTTCATTGTATAGATTATAAGATTGATCTGCCAGTTTATCTCGCATAATTTTTTGAAATTTGCGCATAAAATCGCCATCAAATCTACTAATCTCAGGATGCCTGAGAGAGGGCAGAAGTAAATTCCGATAAGTTTCTTTAGCCTTTT
>JBAQKP010000314.1:0-4643 GCA_049301135.1 Moraxellaceae bacterium
CTCAAATACCAGTTTTTCACCACTATAGAGATCCAAAATCGACTGCTGTGCGGTCACGATCAGCTTGACCCGACGATCATAAAACTCATCAACCAAGTAGATAAACCGCCGTGTTGGATCATTCACATTATCGTCTAATACTGGCACTTTACCGACTAAGATGGTGTTATAGGTCTTGGCTAAATCAATAAAATCTGCCGCGCTTCTTGGCCGCATACACAGCTCATCAAAGTCACACCACAACACATCCTCAGCATGGCCGCGCACGTTGACGACGCGCTCATTTACGGTAATCGGCTCATCTGAAACCTCATGCTGCTGCGTCAATGCGGCAAAACGCCGTGCCAGCCAGTTTTCAGCATCATCGGACAATGGCGCACGATACAGTTCAGCTTGCTTCAGTACGCGCAAGCGATAGTCAATCCCCGCATCCACGTTCAGCACTTGCACATGCTGTTTTAGCACCGCAATCGCAGGCAAAAAACGATCCCGATGAATACCATTTTTATACAGGCCATCTGGCTCGATATTCGAGGTAGCAACCAAGGTCACGCCGCGCTCAAATAGCATGCGAAAAATATCACCGAGTAACATCGCATCAGTCACATTGCTGACAAAAAACTCATCAAAACAGATCACCACCGCATCACGCGCAATCCGATCCGCCACTAACTCTAACGGGTTGCGCTGGCCTTTGAGATCATTGAGTTCACGATGCACACGCTGCATAAAATGGTGAAAGTGCAAACGGGTTTTTCGGCGAAACGGCACCGCATCAAAAAACTGATCCATCAGCCATGTCTTGCCACGACCTACCCCACCCCACATATACACACCGGTCGGCACGGCTGCCTGACGAAACCGAGCAAAACCACGCTTACGCGACGACTCATAGCGCAGCACCAAACGCTGCCAGACCTCATCGAGCGCATGTACAGCAGCGGCCTGTTCCTCATCTGGCATAAACTGACCAGACGCCAGCGCATCGGCATAACGCGTGGCAGGTGAGCGACCATCAAACGCAATCTGAATATCAACCGCTTCAGGTAAAGGCATATTCATCAAACACTACCACGCTAAATGAGCACTAAGATCGTTTAAACGACCATGAAAAAAATGACCTGCGTCCGGCACAACCACAAGATCTAAAGGATAGGTCTGCGCCCAAGCCTGCATCGCAGCGGGTGACACCACCTCATCCTGATCACCGATAATCACCCGCGTCTTGGCCGGTAACTGTAACGCTGCCATCGGGTAATTTTCCACCGCGGGCGCGACCAACACCAATTGCTGTAATTGTAACTGTGCCACCTGCCACGTCGTAAAACGGTCAACACCAGCGGCTGCAATATAAGCACCAAATGAAAAACCCGCTAAGATCAATCGTGTCGCTGCACACTGCGACTGTGCCCATGTGAGTACTGTGCGTAAATCGTCGATTTCACCGATCCCATCATCATGACGACCCGTGCTATTGCCAACCCCACGAAAGTTAAACATCAGCACAGAGTAGCCTTGCCGTCGCCAAAACCTCGCCAGCGTGGTCACGACTTTATTGTCCATCGTACCGCCAAACAACGGATGTGGATGACAAATCACTACCAGCATATCCGAATCCTGCCAAATGGGTCGTACCTGTAAGTGACCTGCGGGCGCTGCAATCTGCACATCACTCATTGGACTATCTCGTGCTATCGGCAAAATATGCCAAAATCGTAGCCGATTTAGCCCAAAAACGCCACGCGACTTTGGGCTAAATCCAACGCAAAGCCTCGGGCCTAGCATCGAATACCGCCCGATCAAGCAGACCAGACTGCAAAAAAACCGGCGATTTTGAATGATTTTAACAGCGTAAGGTTGTCTCGAATTGGCTACAATATGCCGCGAACAAACCGCGCTATACGTCGGTGACAGGCATTTACACTGTTTTACGCCGTACTTAGTCCAGATGTCCCAGATGTTTTGGTCTCGCTTGAATTTTTTATCGGTCGGAGTTTTACTTCATGAATGCGAAAGCAGCAGGTTTTTTAGCGCAAGGTGTTGAGCCTAATCAGCGCAAAGTTGTTGAAACCGCGATTGTGGGTGCTGGTTTTGGGGGCATGGCGACAGCGATTCGGTTGCTGCAAAGTGGTAACGAAGATTTTGTCTTGATCGAAAAAGGCAACAGCGTCGGTGGCACATGGCGTGAAAACACCTACCCTGGCGCAGCCTGTGACGTGCAGTCGCACATGTACTCGTTTTCGTTTGAAGGTAAGACCGATTGGAGCAAGCGCTACGCCGGTTGGCAAGAAATTCAAAGCTACATTAACGACACTGCCGAAAAATACCAACTGGCACGCTTTTCACGCTTTAATACCGAAGTGACTGCCGCACGCTTTGACGAAGACACGGCGCATTGGACACTGGATTTTCAAAACGGTGAGCGGATTCAGTGTAAATTTTTTGTGCTGGCGTCTGGGCCACTGCATGTGCCACAGATTCCAAAATTTAAAGGCATCGAAAGCTTTAAAGGCAAAGTGTTCCATTCGGCGCAGTGGGATCACAACTATGACTTGACTGGCAAAAATGTCGTGTCGATTGGCACAGGCGGTAGCGCGATTCAATATGTACCGGAAATCGCCCCGAAAGTGAAGCAACTGTATGTCATGCAACGCACGCCAGCATGGGTCATCCCACGCGATGAGCGTAAATATCCTGAGTTTGAAAAGAAACTGTTTGCCAAATTTCCAGCACTGCGTAAGTTTCACCGCGCCCGCCTGTATTGGTCAAATGAATCGCGGGTCGTGCCGATTTTTAATCCAAGCATCATGAAAGGCGCACAAAAACTGCTGGAAAAATTCATTCATTATCAGGTGAAGAATTCTACTATCGCAGATCAACTGATTCCGGATTATGTGCTGGGCTGTAAGCGGATTTTGATCTCCAACCGCTATTATCCGACCTTTAATCGTCCAAACGTTGAACTGGTCACTGATGGTATCGCCGAAATCCGCGAAAACAGCATTGTGACCCGTGATGGTGTTGAGCGTCCGGCGGATTGTATTATCTACGGGACGGGCTTTATCACTGATCCGCGCATCTATATGAAGAGTTTTGACTGTATCGGTTTAAACGGTCGTAACTTGATGAATGACTGGAAAGACGGCGCAGAATCGTATTACGGCATCACCACCGCAGGCTATCCGAACATGTTCCAACTGGTCGGGCCAAACACCACCTTGGGTCATAACTCGATTATTTTTATGATCGAAGCACAGGTGCATTACATCCTTGAGATGATGAAACTGATGCGCAAACAAGGGGTCGATGCGGTCGATGTGCGCGAAGACGTGCAAAAAGCGTTTAATGAAAAAGTGCAAAAAAACCTGCAAGGCACGGTCTGGCAGCAAGGCGGCTGTTCAAGCTGGTATCAACAAGATGGCGGCAAGAACTTTGCACTGTGGCCGGGTTATACATGGCGCTATTGGTTGGAAACTCGCCGTGTGAAGGCCAATGACTTTGTGTTTAGCAAAGCCAAAAAAGCAGTGACTGCTTAACCCCCCTCCTCCTCCAAACCTCCTCCTTATGGGAGGAGGCTTTGCAAGCGAATCAGTTCAAATTAATGAATCAACTTTGACACCGGCTCATCATTGGCGAGCAACTGCAAACGCGCATCGCCAAACAAATCCATATGTGGCGTCAGTACCCGCATAAAACGATCAAAATACAGCATCTGCTTCATCAGCAAGGCAAAGTCGCGTGGAAAGTGAATCCCATGCCGCTCGCCGACACCGACCATATCCAGCATCATCGCGTTCAGGTCAGCCGCATCACCGGACAGCACCATCTGCGGATCAGTGGTCAGCAAGACCGCAAACATACGCTCCAGATCTTCAGCCAGTTTGACCTGATCAATCACACCGTGCGTCATGCCCATATTCACCATATGCTTGGCCATCAGCGCGTAATCAGTCTTTTGTAAGGCATCCATAAAACCAATACACGCGCCCCACACCTCCGGCTTGAGCTGCCCGACGATGCCAAAATCAATAAAACCAATCCGGCCATCGGTCAGCAGCATCAGATTGCCCGCGTGTAGATCCGCATGAAAGCTCTTACACATCATCAGACTGGCAAACCATGTGTTCATGGTAGTGATCAACACTTGCGCGGGGTCTTTGGTGTGTTTGCGCATCACCTCGATATCAGTCATCGGCACACCATATAGGCGCTGCATGGTGAGCACCGTGCAACAGGACGCTTGCGGATAGACCTTGGGCGCGACGACTTGGGCGTTTTGGCTAAACTCTAAAAATTGCTGAAAATCGGCGATATTCTGCGCCTCTTCAACAAAATCCACCTCGCGCACCATCCGAAGGCGGATTTCATCCACGATACCCGACAGATCTGCAAATTTAATCTTCGGCACGGCCAGTTCGAGCAGACGCACAGCGGTATGCACAAAGGCCAAATCAGTATGCAAAATGGTTTCGACGTCAGGTTTTTGCACTTTGATCACCACATCTTCGCCGGTGATCAACGTTGCGGCATGCACCTGCGCGATTGATGCAGACGCCAGCGGGGTTGGATCAATCTTGCTAAAAATCTGTTCTAACGGCTGATCAAACGCCGCCCGCAGCGTCGCTTCAATCTGGCTGTACGGT
>JBAQKP010000315.1:0-9170 GCA_049301135.1 Moraxellaceae bacterium
GGTTTAGAAGCATACGTTCACCACATCAGGACGTTGCAAAACGTTCGCCTCAGTCGCTCGCATTAAATCAGTTCGCCACCGTGCAGGTGGTTTAGAAGGTCCTATCCGCTCACCATCGATCCAATCGACCGTTCGCCACCGTGCAGGTGGTTTAGAAGGTGTTGATGCGTATGAAATCAGCGTTGTTGATGTTCGCCAACGTGCAGGTGGTTTAGAAGCTGCCAGTGAGACAGGGCAGTGGCTAAAGCGTGTTCGCCACCGTGCAGGTGGTTTGAAAGATCTCGGAGTCCACTACAATAACGTGGATAGTCGCTAAAATCACATGCTGCTTGGCTATGACTACCATAGATTAAATACAATACTTATTGTATGCATAATATTTATTATACACACGATATTTATTGTATTTTACAAACACATCGAATGTAAGGTATAAATCGTATCCAGTGTATGTACTGGAATAAGATCATGATCGTTCTGATTGGTGGCGAAAAAGGTGGCACGGGGAAATCGACCATTGCCAAAAATCTTGCCGCATATTGGCAGTCCAAGGGCAAAGAGATTTTGGCAATTGACACTGACCCGCAAGCAACCTTTTATAGTTGGTGTGAGCGGCGCAAGGCTGGTGATCAAAAGCCAATCCTTTGCACCAAGCTGACTGGGGCAAAAATTGCGGGTGAAATTAAAAGCCTCGCCAATAAATATCAAATCTTGATTATTGACGCAGGTGGGCAAGACTCAAAAGCACTGCGGGCAGCCATGACCGTCGCAACGCACCTACTGATACCAACCCAGCCATCTTTTAGTGACCTTGAAACACTCCTGCACATGTCCAATCTGATTGATGAAGTTGTAGCCTATAACCCGAACATCATTTGCCGCTCGATTGTCACCAGATGCCCAACCTTACCCAGCCAGTTTAATGACATCTTTGAGGCGAAAGACTACAGCCGCTCGATTGGCATTCAGCCGTTAAATGCCATCACCAGCCAACGCAGTGCTTACAACTCAGTCGATCATATTGGAGCGACCGCATACGAGTCAGGTAATGACAAGGCGAGGCAGGAAATCGAGGAAATTGCATTAGAGGTTGAGGATCTGCAAGCATGAGTAAATTCGCCAATCTCCCCAAGAAGCAAGTCACCAGTTTTATTGATGCAGCACGCGGCAGCGGCTCAGAACAACCCAAGCGCGGTAGACCGGCTACAGGCAGCACCAAAGAGCGTCGCAATATTTCTTTTAGTCTCGCAACCAGAGAACGGTTAGATCAGACGCAAAAACGTCTGGCTGTTGAGGTTCTGAATCAATCAGACGTGGGCATTAGTGATCTGACGCACTCTGCCATCATCGAGGCTGCAATTCTTGCTTTTGAAGAACTGCCTGTTAGCACACAAGTTGAGATGATACGAAAAACACTGGAAACATAGTATCCAATATACACTTTATATTTATCATACACACGGTATTTACTTTATACAACCTAAAATTAATCTCTTATCTAGTCAAGGCTTAAGATACTTAAGTCTTGGCTGGATCTTTAGATTCTGGCTCTTGCTTTTGTTCGTCTTGCGGCAGTACAACATGTGCGTTTGGAAAGAGGTTCATGTACATGTTGTAAGCGAACTCACGAAACTCGTGCGAGTCAATTGGTGGAAGGACGACAGGCTCTTCGACAACTTTCTTTTTCCGAGACATTGCGGCATTCCTCAGAGGACAACGACTATTATCTTACCTGAAAACAGATAAAAAAGCATTTCACAGCAACAGCTTCTCCCCAAAAACCAAACACGAAGCAGCACTCAATCTTCTGGTATATGCCCGTTTTCCTGAAGAACAGTTCTAAAATGTGTCAGGTAAGAAGGCTCTCGGTGCGCATTACGTGCACTCCTCACCACTGCGAAACGAGCAAAATCCAAGCTTTTAAGGCGTTTAGCAATTTGATCCAGAATAGCGTTTTGCTCTTGCTCATCGAGTGATTCAAACAGATGAGCCACCGCATCGACCTTCTTTTGCTCGCGATCCGTTTGCTGTTGGACACGCTCCTGTGCCGCCATTTCAAGCTGCTTTTTTTTAGACGATTTATCTAACTCAGTTTGATGCTGCTCCTCAGCCTGTATCCCATAGTCGTCTTGGATAGCTTTGGATAGATAGGCAAGTGGGTTTGTTACTGTACCCTCCTGTTGCATTTTTAGCACATAAGAAACGTTACGCACTACGCGAGTTTTACCAAATTTTTTAATCCACTTACTCAGCATCTCGTCGCTTACGCCAAGTGACAGCAGCGTCTCCGAAGAAGGGTATGAAGTATCTTGCTCTACCAGCTCGATGGGCTCGATCTTCGATTCATTTTTTGGCTCAGCAGTGATTTTTACATCAGTGACAGCACGTCCTGTTTTGATGTATTCGACGCTAACGATTGAAATATCTGAATAATCGTTAATCTCTTTGATAGCTGTCTCAATAACACGGATACGAAAATCTTTGAAGTTCTCGTATGTGCCTTGCTCAATTTGCAGATATTTTCGCAGTGTGTTCAAACTGAAGTCTCGATAAAACCGCCCACATCGACCAAGGTACTCGTTCATCTTGAGAAGCTCGTAAACTCTTATTGAGTAAGAAGACTTAAAGCGCACTACAGATGTTAGATTGTATTGGGTGAAATGAGACTTGAGATGTAACAGGTAAGGTTTGAGATCCTTGTGAAAGCTGATTTCTAGCATGCTGCTTCCTTTTCGATACCTCGCATACGACAGCCATGCCATCACTACGATGTCTTCGCCTTCCATCATCACCAGCTTTTTTGTTACTAAATCGGCAATTGCCTCCTGCATTTGTTCGTATAGTGAATTGCTGCTTTCTAGTCCAAAACGCTTTGCTATGTCCGCCAAGCTAATATGATAGTGTCTGAAATCCTCGTCTGCGGGATGTATCATTTCCAATATGCTGTAGACCACACGTTGCTGGTGCACACTGAGTTTGTATTGAGCCTCAATAATCCGATTGTCTTTTTTGATGAGCTGAGTGTCTGAATATTTTGGTGTGCTCACAAGTTAGTCCGTTCCCTAAGCTGGTTTACTCAAAAATAACTGCACGTAAGGATTGTACCCCTAAATGGGACAAAAAAAAAAGATGTTCTAGTACGCAAAAAAAAACTGTCCCCTCAAATCCCTATTTTGTCCCATTAAATCCCTATTTTGTCCCAATTGACGTTTTTCTCGCTCACCTAAATCCCTATTTTGTCCCATTAAATCCCTATTTTGTCCCAATTGGGTCATCAAAAAATTGGTTTAAATTTAAAAATTACAGATACTTATCGAAATTTTGAAGCCCTATATAAAGTAATAAGTTGTTTAAAGATAATAAAACAACAACTGCGCGTGCGTAAAAAACTAGCTTTTGAAGGTGTTTGACCGCTCCACTGTGCATCGAAGCTTTCACCCAAATCTCAACTGCGGCGTTTCCTCAAAGTTAGGTATGCCATATGACACGCCCAAGAATGCTGTTTTTAGCGCGTTATAGACGACTTGATGGCGTGGTTGGTGCTTGGGTAGCACCAGCACCAAATCTGGCCCTTATTTCGAGTATTTAGAAGCTTATCCCGCAGTGGAAAAGAATATGCAGGCACGTACCAGTCGGTATGTTAGTTTTGTCCCGAGTCCTAGGACACTGGACAGGTGTTGTGATGTTGAAGAGTCAAGCAGTTGGGTTGTTACTCAAGCTGGTCTGTATTGAAAATGCCGAGCGTAAAAGTGAGCAGGTGGATGTACAGCAATACGGTGTTCGGCGTTTGGCAGAGCAGACGGGGATTAGTAAGAGTCAGGTCAGCCTGTTGCTCAATCATTTGCTGGAGATTGGGTTAGTCAGGCTAGATCGGCAGTGGCATGTGCCACGTGTCAATCGGTCGGCGTTGCTGGACATTCTGCGTTCGTCAGTGCGCTATTTGTTTCCCGTGCGACTAGGTGAGGTCACACGGGGGATTCCAACAGGGTTTGCTGCGCCTGTGCTACAGCAGCAGTTGATGAGTGCGGGTGAGTTGATTCCCGTCTGGCCAGATGCACGAGGGTCTGCCAAGGGGCAGGTGGTTATGCCGTTGTTTGCGAGTGTGGCAGTGGCGATCAGGCATGATGCTGCGCTATACGACCTACTGGCCTTGGTCGATTGTGTTCGCTTGGGACAGGCGCGTGAGCGGCAGGTGGCGGTTGCACAGTTGGAACAACTGCTTGGGCTGACTTTGGTTGGTTAGTAAGTCGCTATTTATTGATTAATTGAAAAATTTTGAGCTATTCAAGATCTGGTCACTCTGTTCAACCGAATCGAGTAGTGATGTCACTGATTCCTGAAAGCATTCATAGGCATCTTGCCATGTCACGGTGGCTTGACCAAACACCATCGGTGTTACGAAGTGATGATAGCGTTCTTGATGGATGGGGTTGCTGGTGAGTTGCTCTAGTCCAAAGCGGAGCTCGTCTAGTGGAGTTGCCCGCATTTGAGGGTGTTGCCCGCCAAACCGCTCCACGTCTGCGGAAATAACGTTTTGCAGCAGTGGGATCAATGTCGTGTGCTCAAAATCAAAAGCTTGCGTAATTCTGAAGTGATCATACACGTGACGAACCAGTGCTGGATCATCTGAGCGTTCGCTGTTTCTCGCCACTGCTGCGGTTCGCCGTAGCATCGAGACAATTTTTTCAACCAATGTGCTACGCACGGTAACAGCTGGAAAGTCAGTCAGTTGTGTGCCGAATTGAGTCAGATCAAATATCAGTGATGAGACTGAACGTGGCTCGGCGGGTTCGATCAGTGCGGACTCAATGAGTTCCAGCTTGATAAACGGTCGAAGGCAAGGGCTTTGGGCAAAAGCTTGTGGGTAGCGAATGGGTATCTCCGCATAGCGATATTCATCGAGGTAGGTGTGTGGTTCGGCAGGATCGAAGGAAAACAATACTGACTGCTCAATCGCGTGTTGAATCGCTTGTACCACCTGACGTCTAATGGCTTTGCGCTGAGTTCTACTTTTGGCTAAAAACATATGGTTCGGAATCAGCTTAATATCCACATCTTCCGACATTCGGTTTAGGCGGATTCCTGCTTTTGCCAGTGCAGTTCCACCGGCGAAGACCAATTGATGTGAGTCAAAGCGTAAAGGGTGCAATAACGCCAGTAGCTCGACCACGTAATAGTCTTTTTCGACAATTGAGGTTGCACCAATACCGAGAGCGTCGGCAACTTCAGCAAAACGTTCTGTGAGCTTAAGCATTCAATTGACTACTACCGACTGCCAGACGTCTGCTAAATCGTCCAGAGACATGCAGCTTGGTGAAGGCAGGGATCTGGGTGGATTGTCCGCTGAGGTAACGGGTGGTGCTGTCATCCAACAAATAGTCAACTTTAAGACGGTCGAGTGCTTCTAAGATTACGGCATCTGATCCAGCGGGACAGGCTGGCATCAGATTGCCTGTAATGCTGTTGCGCTTGGCTTTGGTATACAGACCATAGCCAATCTTGAGCAATGCACCGTCTTTCACCAATTCACGTAACACACGTCCGACTTGATCGTATCCTGCTAAGTCGCTGAAGTCATCACGGGTAAACACGTACCGCTTCGAGCGTTGTAGACGTGCTTGTATCCGGCGTTTAATGGTCATCTGAAGAGTCCTTTAGGACACTAAAAAATCAAGGTTTATTCTTGCAAAAATACGACAAACTGTCCAGCAAAAATACGACATTCCTGATGTGGCGCGCTCCTGTTTTTCTGATACCGACCGAGTTGTGGCTCAGGCATTGCTGTTGGTTCCCAAGCAACAGGCCACACTGTCTCATTAACAGGGTTAAACTTTCTGTAAGAGAATAGGTTTCAGAGGTGCTGCTATTACTGCACCGTTTGTCGCATAAGTTGTAATTTATGCGACAGCAAGTGTCGGTCTGTCGTAAGCAAGAATCTCCAAAGTACCCCCAGTGTCTTGAGCCGATTATACGGGTTATTCGGCTCATTTGGTGAGCCTATTTATCAGATCCTCACCAACTTGGTTCTGAGCATGTAACGCTAGTCATCCCAGATTTTTTATGCAGCACACAGATTTTTTATACAAAATCAAAAAACGCCGATATTTTTAATGCGCAAGTATTTCTGTGCTGGTCTATTCCGACTGTATTTAACCGTCCGTTTTCGGACAGTCTGGCGCAGGGTGTACGTAAAGTAGCTATAATTATTTTGAACATCAGTTATGATTCGTACAGCCTTTTTGGACGAAAAAACCAACATGTCGCGTGTATTTGCCTACTGTCGCGTCTCGACCGCCGACCAAGAGACCCAAAACCAAGTGATCGAAATCCAAAATGCCGGATTTGCGATTCATGCCCGCCGCATCATCGAGGAGCGGGTCAGTGGATCAGTCGCCACCAAAGAGCGTAAGGGGTTTTGTAAGCTGATCGACCGACTAGAACCGGATGATGTGTTGGTGGTGACCAAACTAGATCGCCTTGGCCGTAATGCGATGGATGTCCGCGCGACGGTGGAGCAACTGGACAAGCTCGGCGTGCGCGTCCATTGCTTAGCTTTAGGTGGTGTCGATCTGACCAGCCCAGCAGGCAAGATGACCATGCAGGTAATTGCGGCGGTCGCGGAGTTTGAACGAGATCTGTTGATTGAGCGTACCCAAGCAGGATTAGAACGGGCAAGACAGGCCGGTAAGCGTTTTGGACGGCCACCGTCACTGAGCGAAGAACAACAGACCGAGGTCAACGCACGATTAACCGCAGGGGAGAGCGTGTCAGCACTGGCACGGGCATTTAAGACCAGTCGGCAAACCATTATGCGGGTACGTGTCGAGCGGTAAGCCTGCACCAACCATTGATCGTTAGCTGCATCGTTCGTACAAAACCAGTTCAGCCGAATTTTAGTGAGAGGAACTCAAAAACGTTCACAAAATACAGTTTCCTGATAAAAATGTTCACTGCTGCTGCGTTGGCGTGAACTAAAACGGCATGTTCAGCTGATGACATCTAACGACCGTGAATGGATGAAACAATAGCTTGCAGTCGTCAAGCTAAGGAATACCATACGCCACGCCCTGCACCGTGTTGCGCTAAGTGCCCCGCCTCAACCAGTTTTTTGAGGTGGGCTTTAACTGTATTACGGTTGGCGTCAGTTAAGGTGACTGCATCGGCAACCGTCAAGCGTCCTCGCTCTTTGGTCAGCTCGAGCAGTTGTATGGAAAGTTCTGGCAACACAGAAAGCACCAACTTCTCGCGCTCAACTTTGGCTTCTAGTCGCATGACATGCGAGACAAGGGTTTGCAGAAAAAACACTACCCAAGGCTGCCAGTATGGTGCATCGGTTCGGATCGTCCCCTGTGTCTGGCGTAATGCCAAATAATATCCCTGTTTGTTTTGCTCAATAATACTTTCAATCGAGCTGTACGGTACATAGCTGTACCCTGCTTTGAGCAGGAGTAGGGTGGTTAGCACACGAGACAGACGACCATTGCCATCTTGGAAGGGATGAATTTCCAGAAACACCACCACAAAGATTGCGATGATCAGCAGGGGATGCAAGTCCTGTTCTGTTATCCGCTCACGATACCATTCAACCAGTTCTGCCATGTATCGCGGCGTATCAAACGGGCTAGTGGTCTCAAACACAATGCCGACTTGCTCACCATGTTCATCAAAGGCGGCGACGCTGTTAGATGTGGTTTTGTAGTTGCCACGATGCCAATGATCTTTGTCACTGTGCGTCAGTAACATGCCGTGAAGCTGCTTGATGTAGTTTTCCGTGATCGGGATATGCTCCCAAGCGCTGAAAATGATTTCCATCACTTCAGCATAACCCGCGACCTCTTGCTCATCACGCGTTTCAAAAGACTTGATTTCGAGCTTGGTGAGCAACTGCTCAACCTGACGGTCACTGAGCTTGCTGCCCTCGATACGCGTTGATGAGCCAATACTCTCGATCGTGGCGACACGGCGCAATGCCTGTAAGCGTTCAGGGGCAAGTGTGCCAAGGGCACGCCAAGCCCCCTTGAACTCATCCACTCGGGTGATCAGTTTTAGGATGGCTTGCGAGACGATCAGGGTGTGTAAATTCAGCATACCCATTTATATATCCATTTATATCCATTTGGCAAATCAATTTTAAAGATGCGGATAGACATCATTGTCAGGGAATCGCTGTAGGGGGTAACGCCGTCAGGTGTTTATTGCCACTCAGTCGCCGTACATGGTCAATTGTTTTGAGCTGGAAAACATGATCGTGGCACGTCTGGCCGAATACAGCTCCGCCACCTTAAACACGTTGGATCGTGCCAACTACCAACAGTGGCTAGATGATGAGTATCAACTGTCCGAGTTGTGGCTGACTGACGTGATGGGCAGTTCATCATGAATCAGGCATTTATCCGCGTGGGGATTGTCTGCGAAGGCGCAACTGAAACCGAGTTTGTCAAAACCTGCTTAACACCGCATCTGTTGCCATACGGCGTGCATGCCATTCCCAAAGATATGCAAGGCAATGTCAGTGTTGAGCGGACAGCACAGTTCATGCGCAACAATTAATTGGGCAGGTGGCGGCACGACTACCACAAGTCAAAATCACCGAGTTATTGCTGGAGGTTGACGAGTGGACTGAGTTTAGAGATGAGTTTACCGATATTGAAATGGGCTAGCCTGCCAAAGATCGGTCATTGTTGTTGACCGCCATTTTATCCTCGTCAAAACGGCTTGGCCTTGCGTAAGCTAGGGTGCATCGAAAGAACACTGTTCATATTGGATTGGCTGCAAAATGTTGAGTTGAGCTGCATCGCTGCGTTCATGCTGGGTTGAACAAGGGTAATCCGAGCCCAGTATGGCCAAACCTACTGTATTGGATAGCCTAAGAAAGCAGTAAAAAATGTTGTCATCAGATTTTTTAAAACCTGTCTGGTGGACGGGTCAATTTTTTACCCAAGATTCACATCGCGTGCTGCTAAAATTGGCAGTGTCCCAATTTACACGATACCTCAGTCATTCAAAGAAAATAATTCACCACCGTCCACGAACCACCATCATAAAAAATTGAAATCTACACAACCCAAAATTCATCCTCAGAAATTTTGCACTGTGAAATTTCGCAGATGCTTTGGCGTGCAGCTGAAAACTTCAACTTGTAAAATTTAAAATTCGTATGCTGACCACAC
>JBAQKP010000316.1:0-5638 GCA_049301135.1 Moraxellaceae bacterium
GTGCTGGATCTGAGCGTCAAAACCCCCACGGTGACTGCGGCAACCCAACTGGCTGGTGGTTTAGATGCCAACTTACAGTGGTTAGGCCAGTTGCGTAACGGCCAGATCGACAGCCGTAAAATCAAGCTGCGGCAAGATCGACCGGCAGCATTGATCTGGAATACTGATGCGCGTGCCGTACAGCTTGATCCGCATTGCTGGGTCAGTAACGGCAGTCGGCTCTGTGTGGTTGAGCCACTGCAAGCCAGCCCCGCCAAAGGCTATGCTGCCGTGCGACTACAGAATCTCGAAATCGCCACCTTCCGTGATCTGATGCCGACCGGCATGATTTGGCAGGGTAAATTGAACGGCCAAGCGATTGGTGGCTGGCAGCAAGGCCAAGCGCCGACGCTGGATGCACAGATTTATACCGATAATGGCCTGATCGGGCTGACCGCTGATGATCCGCAAGATCCGCCGCTCACCGTGGCCTATCAGCGGCTCAGTCTGGTGGCGTCTACACAAGAAGATGGCATGCGGATTCGCTTTGATGCACGTACCCCGAACAGCGGTGCAGGCTATATTGACGGGGTGATTGACCCAGCGGCCAAGACCATTAACGGTGCGTTGGTACTGGACAACATGCAGTTGGCGGTGTTTAAACCATTTTTTCCGGCTATGCGCAGTCTGTCAGGGATTGCGTCAGTGGCAGGCGGGATGAGTGGCCCGCTGGTCGGCCCACAATTTTATGGCAACTTTAAGCTGCGTGATGGTCGGGTACAACTGGCGGCGGCTCCGATTAATCTCACCAAAATCACCCTTGATGCCAGTATTCGCGGCACACAGGCGACCCTCACCGGCGCTTTTAACAGCGGTGAAGGGGTAGGAAGTTTAGAAGGCAATGCAGTTTGGGAAACGACGCCTGAAATCAACTTAAAACTGTCTGGTGATCAGTTGGTGATTCGCCAAGCCCCGATGCTGAATGCGCGAGTCAGTCCAGAGATTGCGGTGCAGATTTTGCCGCAGAGTCGTCAGGTCAGCGTGGATGGCGAAATTCGGATTCCGCGTGCGGTGATTGCGCCGCCCGCAGCCAGTGCGCAGGTGGTCAGCGTGTCACCGGATGTGCGCGTGCTGGATCGGCGTATTCCGGTTGTCCAAATGCCCACGACTGATCCGGCGCTACAGGCCGCCAGTCCATGGCGAATCGACGCAGATTTGGCGGTGATTTTGGGTGATGCGGTCGAGTTTCGCGGCTTTGGTGCACGTTTGCCGTTGGCCGGTCGTGTTAACTTGCGGCAGCGTGGCTTGGGCAATCTCACTGCTAATGGTGAAGTGGCGGTCAGTCGTCAGTCACGGGTGGAGGCCTTTGGTCAAAGCCTATTACTGCGCAAAGGTATTGCTCGATTTACCGGTAGCCTGACCAATCCGGTGTTAGAGATCGAAGCAGTGCGTTCGATTCAAGATGCAGTGGTCGGGGTGAAAATCGGGGGTAACCCGACCCGACCTGAGATTAACGTGTTTAACGATGCGGGCTTAACTGAGCAAGAGGCGTTGAATGCGTTATTGACGGGTCGTATCGGCTCAAATAACTCCTCCACCAATACTGCCGGCTTTAAGTCTGAGGTGAATAATACCTTGGCGGCAGCGGGACTCAGTTTTGGTTTGGGCGGGACGCGTCAGTTTACCAATCGGATCGGGCAGACGTTTGGGCTGTCGGGTTTGGCGGTGGATGCTGAAGGGGTGGGCAATGATACACAGGTCAATGTGACCGGCTATATCACGCCTGATCTGTATTTGCGTTATGGCGTTGGGGTATTTACGCCAGTGAATAAACTGACGCTGCGTTATCAGATCAATCGACGCTTATACGTTGAGGCCAGTTCCGCGTTAGAAAAGGCCGTTGATGTGTTTTACAACTGGCGTTTCTAGGCTGGTTTCGGCCGATTTAGGTTGAGCCGGATCATGCGCTGATTTGGCTCACCTTCTGTAGTATTCGCTTGTCCCAAAAATATGTTCTAATATGCCGCGCGCCCGTCACTGATCTCCGCTGGTTTTGCCATCCTGTTGATGGCGTTTTGTTTTGCTTTATTTTCGATTGGTCAAATTTCGTATTGTCGGCATTCGGCAACAGCGATTGACCGTCGTTCAGGATATGACATGTCAACAGCAACACCTTCATCGGCCGATCAGGTCAAATTGGCGTCTGCAACCGTTCAGGTCATGGCGCGGGATCGTCACCGCCTATCACGACTAAAATCTGGCAAACAAGCCGATCCCGAAAAATACACCGCACTGCTCGAAAAATCCAACGCTGAAGTCGAGGCGCGGCGTAGTCGTTTGCCGAACATTCAATTGAACATGGACTTGCCGGTCAGCCAGTATGCCGCTGAGCTGACCCAAGCGATTATTGACCATCAAGTGGTGATCATCGCGGGTGAAACCGGTTCGGGTAAAACCACCCAACTGCCGAAAATCGCCATGCTGGCCGGTCGCGGCGTGACGGGGATTATTGGGCATACCCAGCCACGCCGTTTGGCGGCGCGTAGCGTGTCGCAGCGGATTGCCGAGGAGTTGGGCGAGCCGCTGGGTAAGTCAGTCGGTTTTAAAGTGCGCTTTAACGAAACTGGCGACCATAACGCGATTATCCGCTTGATGACCGATGGGATCTTGTTAGCCGAACTCGGCCATGATCGGTTTTTGACCAAATACGACACGATTATCATCGACGAAGCGCACGAGCGCAGCCTAAATATTGATTTTATCTTGGGTTATGTGCGGCAGTTGTTGCCCAAGCGTCCTGACCTTAAAGTGATTATTACTTCAGCGACCTTGGATGTGGAGCGCTTTAGCGATTATTTTAACGGCGCGCCGATTTTTCAAGTCGAAGGTCGTAGCTTTCCGGTTGAGGTGCGCTATCGTCCGATTTCTGAGTTGCCGGTTGGTGGCAGCGACGATGATGAATTTGACAATGTTGAAGAAAACCTGCCGCGTGCGGTGGTGTCAGCGGTCGAGGAGTGCTACCAAGATGCCGACAGCAAAGGCTACGCGCAACACGCTGATATTTTGATTTTTGCCAGTACCGAACAAGAGATTCGCGAACTACAAGACACGCTGCAACGCTTTGGCCCGAAGCATACTGAGATTTTGCCGCTGTATGCACGGCTGGCGCTGGCTGAGCAGCAGAAGATTTTTAACCCGTCTGGCAAAGGTCGGCGGATTATTATCGCCACCAACGTGGCCGAAACCGCGCTGACCGTGCCGAATATTCGCTATGTGATTGATTCGGGTTTTGCGCGGATGTCGCGCTATTCGTATCGCTCACGCGTGCAGCGACTGCCGATTGAAGCGATCAGTCAGGCGGCGGCCAATCAGCGTAAAGGTCGCTGTGGTCGGGTCGCGGCGGGCGTGTGTATTCGGCTGTATAGCGAGGAGGATTTTCTCGGTCGGTCGGAGTTTACTGAGCCAGAAATTCGCCGTACCAATCTGGCCTCGGTGATTTTGCAGATGGAAAATCTACGCTTGGGCGATATTGATCAGTTTGCGTTTATTCAGCCGCCGGATCATCGTTTGGTCGGTGATGGGCGTAAGCTGTTGGTCGAACTCGGTGCGTTGGTGGAAGGGCAGGCTGGTCTGACCAAGATCGGCCAGCAAATGGCCAAGATGCCGATTGACCCGCGTTTGTCGCGGATGATTTTGGGTGGGGCGCATTTTGGCGTGTTAAAAGAAGCCTTGATCATCGTCAGTGCGTTGGCGGTACAAGACCCACGCGAGCGACCTGCCGATAAGCAAACCCAAGCCGATCAAAAACATGCGCTGTTTAAAGAAGCCGATTCGGACTTTTTGTTTTATTTGAAGCTGTGGGATACCTTGCAGAGCCAGCGCGGCGACATGACCGAACGGCAGCGCCGAGAGTTTGCTCGTCAGCATTTTTTAAGCTGGTTGCGGGTGCGTGAGTGGCGACAAACCCACCAGCAACTGACCGAGATGGCCGAGCAACTCAAGCTGTCGTGGAGTGAACAACCAGCCAGTTATGACAACCTGCATCAGGCGTTATTGACCGGCCTGCTGTCGTTTGTCGCGCAAAAAACCGACCAGCGCGGCGAGTATCTGGCGGTACGGCAACAAAAAGCCAAAATCTTTCCGGCCAGTGGTCTGCATAAATTGGCAACGCCGTGGGTGATGGCGTTTGAGGTGGTCGAAACCTCACAAGTCTATATGCGTACACTGGCCAAAATCGAGCCGGATTGGATTATCGCAGCGGCGCGTGGCTTACTGAAATATCATTATTTTGAACCGCATTGGTCAAAAAAAGCCGGTAAGGTCAAAGCCTATGCGCAGATCTCGTTGTTTGGGTTGATCATTCAATCCAAGCAACTGTGTGATTACGAAAAAATCGACTTGGCCGAGGCGCATGAGATTTTCCTGCGCGATGCGTTGGCGACTGGCGAGTTGGGCATTGAACCGCCATTTATTAAACATAACCGACAAATGATCGAAAACGTGCAGCGCATTGAAGACAAGCTGCGGCGGCGTGATTTATTGGTCGATGAAGAAGCGCTGTATCAGTTTTATAAAGCCCGCGTACCGGCACAGATTGCGGCGCGGCGGGCGTTTGAGGATTGGCGCGGCGAAATCGAAAAGAGCAATCCGCAGGCATTGTTTTTAACCGAAGCGGATATTTTAAATGATGATTTGCCGGATACGCAGGCATTTCCAGAGTTGTGGCAAATCGGCAATCTGAAACTGCCGACCCGTTATGTGTTTAACCCAAATGGTGATGATGACGGCGCGATTGTCAGCGTGCCGATGCAAGCTTTGGCACAACTCGACGGTAAAGCTTTGGCGTGGGGTGTGGCCGGTTGGCGGGCGGAGTTGGTCGAAGCATTGCTCAAATCCCTGCCAAAAGAACATCGGCGTAAGCTGGTTCCGATTCCGGATACCGCCGACAAAATTTTGCCAAAACTCAATCCAGCGGCTTCGGCCAGTCTACTTGCTCAGTTGGTGCAAGCGTTGGCGGGGCAGGGTATCAGTGAAAAAGACTTTCAGTGGTCACAAGTGCCGCTGCATCTGCGTCCGCTGGTGCAAGTAGTCGATGAGAAAAAACGCCTGATTGCCGAAGGTCGTGATTTAGACGAGCTTAAAGCACGTTGTCGGGTGCAGACCAGTGCACCGTTGCAGCAACACGCGGGCGAGTATCGGGAGTTTCCGCCGCAGTTTTGTTTTGAGGTTGAAAAAGTCGTTGCGGGGCTGGCGATGCGGCAGTTTCAGGCATTAGTTGCGCTTGAATCGCCCGAATCTGGCGTGGTGGTGCAGAGTTTTAGCGATGAACGCACGGCACGTTTGGCACATCGGCAAGGCGTATTGCGCTTGTTTGCACTGCAACTTGGCGATTTGTCACGCCAACTGAAAAAACAACTGCCCAAAAACCTCATTCTGACCTTTTCGCCACTCGGCGATAAGTCACAGCTTGAAGCGTTGCTGTTGCAAGCCAGTTTGGATGCTACTTTTGCCGATACGCCGTATACGGCTGATGCATTTGCTGAACAGTTACGGCGCGATAAACCGCGCTTCTTGTCGGTTGGGCAGACGGTGTTGGCCGAGTTGACTGAGATTTTTGTGCAGTGGCAGACGATTCGGCGGCAGATGCTGAGTTTTGATT
>JBAQKP010000317.1:0-1507 GCA_049301135.1 Moraxellaceae bacterium
AATCAAAACCAGCCTGATACGGCTGGTTTTTTATGGTCATAAAAATAGCCTAAGTGAAATTTAGTAAAACGTTTGTCAAACAGTAAATTAAAATAAACCTGTCAAGATACGGTTATCAAAAGGTTGGGTAATTCAACATGAAAATCTTAATCAGCGGTGGAAGTGGATTCTTAGGCAAAGCACTAAGTCAAGCACTGCTCAAACAAGGCCATCAGGTGGCGATTACGTCACGCAATCCAGCGGCACATCAATCTGACAGCGGTATTCGTGTACGACGGCTAGAGGATCTGAGTACGACCGATTATTTTGATGTGGTGATCAACCTTGCAGGGGCGGGAATTGCTGACCAACGCTGGTCTGAGCCGCGTAAGCAAGAATTACGAGATAGTCGTCTAAATACCACGCAAGTATTGCTCGATTGGATGCAGACCGCTGTACAAAAGCCGAGTTTGTTTTTATCCGGTTCGGCGATTGGGTTTTATGGCGCACAAGGTGAAACTGAACTGACCGAAACCAGTGAGCCGCATCTCGAATTTGTGCATCAGTTGTGTGCCGACTGGGAAGACACCGCAAAAGTCGCCGAATCGTTGGGCGTTCGCACCGTATTGCTGCGTACTGGTGTGGTGTTGCATCCTGATGGTGGCATGCTGAAGCGGGTCTGGCTGCCATTTAAGATGGGTTTTGGTGGTCGCTTGGGCGATGGTCAGCAGTGGATGAGTTGGATTAGTCGGCAGGATTGGGTCGATGCGGTGTTGTTTTTGATGCAGCATCCGACCGCGCAAGGTGCATTTAATCTGACTGCACCGAATCCGGTGCGTAATATTGAGTTTGCCCAGACTTTTGCAGCGAGCTTAAAACGGCCAACGCTACTGCCGATGCCGACGTGGTTTGTTAAATTGGCCTTCGGTGAGATGTCGGCGTTGTTGCTGGACAGTCAGCGGGTGTTACCAAAACGGCTAGAGGATGCGGGTTTTGTGTTTAAGCATCCGACGCTGCAAGCGGCGTTGGCGGCGCTGGTGTAGGGCGTAGGTCAAGTTAGGGTGTGCTGCGCGCACCCTGATTTAAGATGAGAGCTTTACATCACATGCCACCGAAATAAGTAGTCTGGTCCACTTGTGCAGTAGCGTTCAGCCCTATTAATTCGTTCAAATTTCGCTTTTGCCTTTCGCGCAGATACGGGAATTTTTTCCCTAATTGGCCAGATGGTAAAAATAGAGAAAACGTTATCCTCTTCATCAAAAAATGATACGAAATAGTGGGGGATACCATTTACATCAGCAACTCCCGACCTAGGCCCATCGTACCAGTCTATCTCAACATAGACTTTTTCTGGTTCAGCAAAATTTTCCATATTTTTTATCCTTGCCCGATACTCCAAATCATCTTAGTAGATCACTGCCAGCACATCAGCCACAAAAAAATCGAATTTCAAGCATCAAGCAACCCTGTGCAATCCATCCACAACCTACCAACTTTCCCAACAACACACAAGCCACCCCCAAAACAC
>JBAQKP010000318.1:0-4793 GCA_049301135.1 Moraxellaceae bacterium
CGTAAGCAGGGTCGTCTACCCACTCAAATCCAGTGTCAGCGGCAGATCGAGCTGTATTTGATCCATTTCTTTCCCTGATTCTTTCCTTGATTGTACCGAGGTTTACCCGTATGAATACCGCCTACCAAACCGCAGCCACAAGCTGCTCAATGCCCTTAGTTGATGGGCTGTTGTCCGAGCCAACCAACCCTGTCTATTTATCCACGACTGTTGCCCTGTCGTGGGGTGCATTCCTGTTGGATGGATTGCTGGAAAGCCATATTGCCCCGTATACCCGCCGTGCAGAGGTCATGTCACATTGGTCACAGCCATTTGACCAACTGATTGAACACAACAACCAAGTGCTGTGGGTGTTGGCCGAACGGGTCAAGCACTACTGGCAACATCCGCTGATGCTCAAGCCTGCGCTGTTTGAGTCGTTGGTGGTGAATGGGATCGGTGACTACATCGCCCGTTACCTGATCGAGTATGACGGGGTGTATCCACCGCCAGCGGCGTATTGCGCCCAGATCGACATGTACCTTGGTCTGTTCTTCCCAGACTTTAAAGCACCTACCGCACAGTCGTATGTGGTGGCGCAACAGCACAGCCAAGCCACTCATTCAGCACAAGGAGTGCATTCATGAATGCCGTTGTTCCCAATTCCGTTCATGCCCGCCCAACCCGTCTAGCTTCAACCAAACACCTGAGCCGTGACGAATGGCTACAACTGCGCAAGCAGGGCATTGGCAGTAGTGATGCCGCTGCCGCAGTCGGTTTAAACCCGTATCAGTCGATGCTGGAGTTATGGCTGGTCAAGACCGGTCGTGATCAAGACCTGCCCAAGCCTGACTTTGAGGATGACAGCTCACCGCTGTACTGGGGCAACATCCTTGAGCCGATTGTGGCACAGCATTACAGCCAACGTACCGGCCACAAGGTGCGTCGGGTGAATGCCGTGCTGCAACACCCTGATCCGCAATTGCCTTGGATGTTGGCAAATCTGGATTATCGGGTCAGCCCTATTCGGGGGAGTGATGCAACTACCGCCCAGCAAGACTCCAGCCCAGTCACCTTGCTGGAATGCAAAACCGCAGGCGAGTACGGCGCACGACTGTGGCGCAACGGTGTGCCGGAATACGTTCAATTACAGGTGCAGCACCAACTGGCCGTAACAGGCGAGCAAGCCGCCGACGTTTGTGTATTGATCTGTGGGCAGCAGATTCAGATTCACCGCATCGAGCGCGATGACGAATTGATTGCCCGTCTAATTGAGCTAGAACAGCAGTTCTGGCACTACGTTGCAAGCGATACGCCACCCCCAGCCGATGGTTCAGCCTCCGCACAAGCCGCACTCCGCGCGCTGTATCCGCAAGACGCAGGAACCGTCTTAGACCTCAGTACCGACCCCGACCTGAACCAAACCTTCGATCACTACCTTGATCTGCGGCAACAGATCGAACAGGCCGAACAACAGGAAGAACACCTGAAGCAGCAACTTCAGCAACGCATGGGTGATGCCAGTCAAGCCGTGTTTGCTAAAGGCTCCGTGTCATGGAAACGCAGTAAGGACAGCCTGAGTCTGGACAGCAAACGCCTACTCAAAGACCAACCGCATTTGTTGCAGCAGTATCCGTTGCATAAGGCGGGTAGTCGGCGATTCTTGGTGCAGGTCAACGCCAACTGAATATTGACCCCATCAACCAAGGATTCGCTTAGCTCAGCCCAAGTACCGATACACCCGAATGTCCCTCAACCCAACGCCAGTCTGACTCTCAGGCTGGCGTTTTTTATTGGCTGTTTTACAGCCTCACAGCCCTTCCCACACACCCAGTAATCCCCAAGGAGCAACCCCATGATCAAAGGTCTTGCCATTACTCCACCCATCCTCGGACGCATCAGTATTGGCCGTGTGGTGGAAAAGAACGGTAAGCGTCTACCAGAAAAAGACGATCAGTTCACCATCACCACGCAGATTCAGCACAAAGACGGCTGGCTCCTGCATCCACTGGATGAGTACTTACGGCAGCAGCCGAACAGCAACCCGAACGGCAAGCTACGCAATATCCCCGTTCGTATGCTGTTTGACGACCCTGAGTTAAACCTACGCGCTGAATACAGCCTGTTTGACCGTACAACTGGACGCCCCATTTGTGTCGGCAATGGGGAACGCTGCCAACGGCGTACCGCAGAGGGCATGCAGCAATTGCCGTGTCCATCACCTAGCTTGTGTGAATTTGCTGGGCAAGGGCAGTGCAAGCCGTATGGTCGCTTAACGGTACGGATTGATATTGATTCGCAGCAGTCGGAGCAGGGCAACTCACAGAGCGTAGGAAACGTAACCCATCTTGCCACAGCTCCGCTAGAACAGGATGAGCTTGGCGTGTTTGTGTTTCGCACCACCGGCTTTAACAGCATCCGTACCTTGTCAGCTCGTTTACGTTACCTGCAAGCCTATTCTGGTGGCTTGCTGTCCTGCCTACCACTGCAACTCAAGCTTAGGGGCAAAAGCACCACCCAGAGTCACCGCACCCCGATCTTCTACGTGGATCTGTGTGTACGTGATGGCCTCAGCATGCCACAGGCGATGCAAGTGGCACGTTGGCACTTCGAGGAACGCCACGCATCAGGACTACAGCAAAGCCGTCTGGAGGAAGCGGCCAGAGACGGCTTTAGCAATGCGGTGTTTGAAACCAGTATGGAGGACACCCCAGAGTTATTGGAGGAGTTCTTTAGTCAGCCTGATCTGCAAGAGCCACTCGACCCATCCGGTATGCCCGACATGCGAGATCCATCAGACCTGCGCGAACAACTGTTTGATGCACAGGCGGATTGGTACAGCGCCTGTGTTCAGCCACAACAGTCTGAGCCGCATCTCAATCAACAGCAGTCACAACCCACTGCCAACAGCAGCCTTAAGACCAAGCTGAATCGGCAACTGCAACAGTCCAGCCGTAGCCAGCAAATTCAACCCCAAACCCGTCAACCCTCCCATCCTTCACCGGAGAAACGCTCATGAGTGCCCGTTTTAAGCTCGGACAAATCCTGTCCACTACTGCCGCCAAACAAACCCTTGCCAATGCACAGATCGACCCACGCCATTTAATCATGCGTCACCGTCAGGGCGACTGGGGCGACGTCTGTGAAGAGGATGCCGAGTTAAACAACGACGCTGTGAAATATGGCGGACGCCTGCTGTCCTCGTATTTGATTGGCGATGAGAAGCTTTGGATTATCACTGAAGCAGATCGCAGTACTACGACGCTGTTGATGGCGGATGAGTATTAATGTTTGTAAGCTAATCTGTATCAACCAAACAAAGCGACTAGCAGCTAAGCAGTCTACCGATTTTAGGTAGGCTGCTTGGCCAACCTAATAAAAAAGACCATACTTTTTTGCCAATTGCTACCTTAACAATCCTTCGGCCAGTTCTTTCGCAGAGATTTCTGGCGTACCGTTCAGCATGTCATCGGCTAGCTTGCGCTTGTCTGCGAGCAAGTGATCCAGCTTGACCTCAAACGTGTCAAATTGACTTGAGTAAATCGACGGATAATACACAAACACTTCCTTGTCTTGTCCGATCCTATAGGCGCGGTCAGTGGCTTGGTCTTCTTTGGCTGGATTCCAGCAGCGGGTGTAGTGAATCACGTGGTTGGCTTTTTGCACATTGACACCGAAGCCGACAGCAGTGGTCGAGAGGATAATCACGTTAAAGCCAGATTTTTGTTGGAATTGATCAATCAAACGCTGGCGGGTAAGGCCGCCTTTGCTGCTGTTTGCGCTGGTATCCCCATTAACGGTAGAGACACTCAAGCCAAAACGTTGACCAATAATTCGTTGTAAAAATGCCTGAATCTCCCGAAACTCAGTAAAAACAATCACTTTTTCTTGCTTGGTTTTAATGTGCTCCAAGGTGCTGATCAGCCAAGCCACTTTGGGTGACTCGCGCTCCGATGCGCTGGATTGTAATTGCAGCGGATGGGCGCAGATCATGCGCATTTTATGCAATGCACCTAAAATGGCACGTCCTCGATCCGCATCACCGACCTTGCGATAGTCAGCGACTACGTTGGCGTAGAGTTGCTGTTGTAAGTTTGAAATCGGCAAGGTTTTGCAGTCGCTTACCTCTACTTTTGCAGGCAGATCCGCGACATCAGACTTCATGCGCCGTAAGATCTGCGGCTCAATCAGTCGCCGTAATTGTTGTAAGGCATCCTCATTGCTTTGCTCTGCACGTTCAATCGGGCGGCGGTAGTCTTTACCAAATTGCTTGAGCGAGCAGAGCAGACCGGCCTGAATAAAGTCAAATAGACACCATAAATCGGTCAACGAGTTTTCAACTGGTGTACCCGTACATGCGATTTTAAAATCAGCTTGTTGTGCTTTAGCGGCTCGAGTCACCATCGCACTCGGCACTTTGATTTTTTGTGCCTCGTCACAAACCATGATACTCCAGTGTTCGCGTGCAAATGAAAACTCTAAATCACGTAGCGTTTCATAGGTAGTTAGCACAATATCTGCATCACCGCGCCAGCCATCTTCAAGTAGGTTACAGATACCACGCGCCTGTAAGTCGCTCGGGATTGCATATTTTTGGATCTTACGGATTTTGACTGCATCGCCATATAAGCTGAGCATTTTTGCAAAACGACTGTTAAAGAATCGATTGGCTTCTGCTTGCCAGTTTTCCAGTAGTGATACCGGCGCAACGATTAAAACGGGCTTTTTGTTGGGTGTTGATTCTAGGTATTCACCGATAAAACACAACAATTGCAAGGTTTTACCAAGCCCCATGTCATCGGCAAGTAAGCAGC
>JBAQKP010000319.1:0-8634 GCA_049301135.1 Moraxellaceae bacterium
CCCGCATAGTCTAAGACAGCAAGTCGCAAATGGCCTCGCGCTTGAAAATCACGAAGCTGTGCGCGAAGCCTGTGTCTTGTGATACCAGTTAGCTGTGTCAACTGTGACAGCGGCATTTGCGTCACGATGCCAAAATAGTCTGCGTGAACCAACAAAACTGCCAGCAGTAACTGAGCCGATGGTGACAAACCAATCGGATTAGGTCTGATCGCTTGATACCTGACAGGCTCCAGTCTGAGCATCCAACCCTGAGTGTTATGCGGTACAAAAACCGCCTTGGAATGTCTCTTACGCAGATGAGTCTGGTGTGGTTTCAGCATCCGAAGGCTAGCGATTGTACGAGCATTCAGCAGTACCAGAATGTTAAACACTCTGCCCAATGTTGATAGCAACTTCGGTTCAATCGGCTGTGCAATCGACCTTTTCTGCTCTCTTATTTTTGCCAACCACTCCGGTGAAACACCATAAAGTTTTCTGATGCCACGACGCCCCGTATACGGCGGCTTGTACTTCTCGATCACTCCGGCGGTTGTCAGCACATCTAGGGCGTGCTCTACCACCTCGTCTGACACACGCAAGTCCTGCGCAAGCGGTCTGACAGCACCACCAAAACGCTCATCCCCATAAATCAAGAACAACCGAATCAAAAAAATCTTACCCTTTGCGTCCACTTTGGGCATGGGTGTTCTAAGCACGGCAGTCACCCATTCGACAAATTTGAACCGTTCTTTGGCAGGCAATTCATGCCGCTTCGAAGGTTCGCAGAGATTGCTCTTCACCTGCACTTTAATCATCGCTATTGCCCTTGATAGCCGCATGGGAAAAACCCAGTTCCCCCGATTAAAAACCGGACTTTCACCATAGCAATATTTGCAATAATATTTACGGAATATTTGTAGAATAAAAACCATTTTTGCGAAAAATCTGGTAGGTTGGTTGTTCCTTCTGATCAAAAAGGCAGCAACATGGGACATCGTCAAACACCCGAACAATGGATCAGGGAAAATCCTGAAAAAGTGAAATTTGTCAGAAAGTATCTCGAAAAAAAAATTGGACTTATCACTGAAAATAGCTTTTCGTACATTGGCCTATATCCTGAAGATGCCGATGAGCGAGAGGTCTCTCTTGTACTGCGTGCGCTCAGGACTGAGATGGCGGCTGGGGGCAACCCAGCATACGCTCAACTCTATTTCGACAAACTGAGACGTGCGTGGGATCGGGCAGAATACGCAAAGAAGCATGTCACAGTGCTACATAGCTTTTATCTAGATAAAGATACAAACGTAGAGTTTAATAGGGCGCTTAGAAGGCTGAAGAAAACAAAAAGTGAGCTGGTCGGCTATTTGCTAGCAAAGGAGTTAAAGGAGGCTTCATCCCCAGTCAATCTGGTTGCGCTACACCAGCAAGTTAAAAAGCTTAATTTGCAAAAAGCTGAGATTGAGGCATACATGGCCACAGCGTTTGATGAGATCAATCAATTTGTATCTGAATTGAGACTCAAGGAATACGAGTACGAGATCGTCAAGGAAAAGCTGGGAACCGACATAGACAAAATTATCGAACAGCACAGCGATCAGATTCAAAAATTCAAAGACTCATCGGCAAAAGTGAACATACTGAAAAAGATTGTTACAAGACGACTCAAAGCCAAGAGCAAAAGTAAGATTGTACCTCTAGAGTGAGCCGTCACTATGAAGCATAGTGCGAGAGCAGCCCTCCCGTCGGTAACACTCCCTGCTTCATCGAGACTCATTCTGTTGTAGGCAGGTCAAATGATCTGCCCATTTTTGCAGCCAGACTTTGCACTCAGCCTCGTATGTATGCAGGTTATAAGTTCCCTCGATCCCCTTGATTGAGTGGCCTAATACCGCTTCTGCGACCTCGCTTGGGCAACCTAATCGTGACAGCCCTGTTCTGACGGTACGCCGCAAGTCATGAGGACACCAGTCATCAATCTCGGTTAGCCATTTTTGCTCTGGGCGTAACGGCCCTTTATTTTTGACCATATCGTCGTTCTTGAGTCGCCATTTGGCCTCGCTCAATGTTTTTTGGGTGATTGGCTGTTTTGTGCGCTCTGAAGCAAACAGGTACTCTCCACCTCTGGACTGAAGATTTTTGATAAAATCAATGCATTGGTTCGAAAGCTGTACATATCGCTCTGCCTTGTTTTTCGAATCACGTAAGTGCCAGACCCCCTTATCTAGGTCAATATCCTTCCACGATGCACCACACACCTCACCAGTACGGCAGCCCGTCCACAACGTGACAAGCAATATCCCCTTTTGGTTATAGGAAAAACCGGATGTTGGCAGCCAATTGAGCAGCTTTCGGATCTCGTCATCGCTGAGTACACGGCGGCCAGCAACAGATGTCAGTCGCACCTTGGCTTGCTTTAAACTCATTTTTGCAGCCAGTGCTGGATTGGCAAAACTCTCCTCAAAGCGGTCTGTGCCTATGGCGTACTCGTAGGCGGCGGTCAACTCTGATAGGACGTTACCGGCTTGTACGTTTGCACCTCGCTTAATGATGGCTTGAATCATGGAAACGATTTCTTTTCTGGTCACTTCAGCGGCAGGACGTTCGCCCAGTACATGAACTGCGTCTCCGTACAGCGTGCGTCTTACCTCAGACTGGCCTTTGGGTTTACGTGCGCCAGCAATCCGCTTAAAAGTGCCAGTACGCTTGTCTTTTACCATCCGATCCTCGATGACCTCTTGTAAGTAAAGCTCCACAAGCTCACCGACCGTCATCGGCTTTTCCAGTTCTTTTTGTGCCTCCTTTTGCGCTTTAAGTGCCAAGGCCGCCTGCTCTTCCGCCTGCTCGCATGGACAGATACCGTCGTTGCGTAGCTGCTTCAGCCTTGCGAGTTCAACCCGTGCTTGCGCCAGACTGGTGGCTGGGTACGTGCCAATCTTAATCTGTCTGGTTTTTCCGGTAGTGGGACTCTTATAGCGATAAAAAAAACTTTTGACACCAGTGGAACCACAACTGACGCGCAGACCGATATTTTCTTCGGTATCAGACTTGTCAGGGCTGTTACTTTTCATGGTTTCAATAGCACGTACAGACAGTGCTTTTCTCGCTGAAGCAGGCGATGGCTTTTTTACACGAGTAGGCGCAGTCTCTTCCGCTTGCTGGCTTATACTAGACGTCATATTGCTCTCCTGTTGAGGGGTCGGGACTGATTGGGCGTTGGCGACTTGCTCGCCATGCTGACGCGCATTAGTGTGTGCCGACTACTGGTGTAGGTTACTCCAAAACCTACACTAAAACCTACACTAATGTGGTGGATTAAGGCAAATCTTGACGAATGTTGATGGACGTCTATGGACACTTCAGCACCTCATCAGCCAGCAATAACTAATGATTTTAATAGGATTTTTTAGCCTTGAACATAGACAAATCAAGCCCCGACATTTCTGGTCACACACCTATGATGCAGCAATACCTGAGCATCAAGCGTGACTATCCGCAGGCGTTGCTGTTGTATCGGATGGGGGATTTTTATGAATTATTTTTTGACGATGCGCAGCGGGCGGTCAAGCTACTGGGCATTACCCTGACCCATCGCGGCAAATCCAGTGGCGCGCCGATTCCGATGGCGGGTGTGCCGTATCACGCGGCTGAAGGCTATATCGCTCGCCTTGTCAAAGCCGGACAAACCGTGGTGATATGCGAACAAGTCGGCGAAGTCAACGGCAAAGGCCCCGTCGAACGCAAAGTCGTGCGGGTACTGACTGCCGGTACAGTAACCGATGATGCGCTACTGCCAAGTAAACAAAGCGTTAAACTGCTCGCACTGCATGGCGGTAAAACACGGCAAGGTTCGCGGGTCGGGATTGCCACGTTGGAACTCTCGACCGGCCAACTGACCGTCCAAGAAATGCCGCTAGATCTGGCGCGAATCAGTATTGAATTGGCGCGACTCGCACCGGCTGAACTGCTGGTCGATGAAGATGCCAAAATCGACTTATTGCGCGAATTGGTCACGTGCCCAATCACGCAACGACCGAATATTGATTTTGATCTGGGCAATGCCAGTAGCACACTGTGCCAACAGTTTGGTGTGGCGACACTGGCCGGTTTTGGGATTGAGCATCTGCCACTGGCGCAATCTGCCGCAGCCGCGTTGCTGCACTACGCCCGCGAAACCCAACAAAGCACACTGCCGCACATCCAGGCACCTCGACTGGAATCTGCCGATGACTTTATTGCACTTGACCCCGTGACACGGCGCAATCTGGAGATTGTCGCGCCGTTGTTTGAGCATGGCACATCGTTGTTAGAGTTGGTCGATGATTGCCAAACCGCGATGGGCAGTCGCTTACTGGCACGCCAACTCATGCAGCCGCTGCGGGATACTGCGCTG
Organism: Moraxellaceae bacterium; assembly: GCA_049301135.1. Classification (GTDB taxonomy): domain Bacteria; phylum Pseudomonadota; class Gammaproteobacteria; order Pseudomonadales; family Moraxellaceae; genus JAYXXU01. The sequence goes on from JBAQKP010000319.1 coordinate 4,370, forward strand.
TTAAATCAACGGTTGGATGCGATTGGCTTGCTGTTGCGCGATTATCATGACGAACCGTTGCGAATTGCTTTACAGCCGATTGGTGATGTAGAGCGCGTGCTGGGACGGGTGGCATTGGGGACAGCGCGTCCCCGCGATCTGGTGCAATTGCGTCAAACCTGCGGGCAGTTGCCATTGATTTTGCACAGTCTACAACCGGCATTGGACGATCCTGCCGCTGGTTTACTCCAACAACATCGCCAAGCGTTACAATCCGATCAGGCAGATGGCGGCGGATTTGCTGAGGTGTATCAGCTATTACAGGCCGCGATTGTCGAGCAGCCGCCGGTCTTATTGCGTGAAGGTGGCGTAATTGCTGACGGTTACGATGCCGAGCTAGATGAGCTGCGCAGTCTGCGCGATCACGCCGGTCAACTGCTCATTGATATGGAAATCCGCGAACGCGAGCTGACCGGTATTGCCAATCTTAAAATCGGTTATAACCGTGTCAGTGGTTATTTTATCGAACTTACACGCGGTCAAGCCGAAAACGCCCCCGCACACTTTATCCGGCGGCAAACCCTGAAAAACGCCGAGCGCTTTATCACGCCAGAACTGAAATCTTTTGAAGACAAGGTGTTGTCGAGTGACGCGCGTGCCTTACAGCGAGAGAAATTTTTATATGAGCAATTGCTGGGACAATTACAGCAACATCTCGCACCACTGCAACAGATGAGTATGGCACTGGCCGATCTCGATGTATTGGCCAACTGGGCGCAGCAAGCACGCTTACGTCAGTGGTGTCGGCCAAGCTTTCGGCCAGATACGCGGATTCACATTCGGGCGGGACGACATCCGGTGGTCGAAGCAGTTAGCAAGCAAGCCTTTACTGCCAACGATACCACGCTCAACGATGACACGCGCTTGCTGTTGATCACAGGGCCCAATATGGGCGGTAAATCGACCTATATGCGGCAGACCGCGCTGATTGTGTTACTCGCCTATTGCGGCAGTTTTGTGCCCGCAGCGCAGGCTGACATCGGCGCGATTGATCGGATTTTTACCCGTATCGGTTCGGCGGATGATTTATCGTCGGGTAAATCGACTTTTATGGTCGAGATGACTGAAACAGCACAAATTTTACATCATGCCACGGCACAATCCTTGGTGCTGATGGATGAGATCGGACGTGGCACCAGTACCTACGATGGCTTGTCGTTGGCGTGGGCGTGTGTGTTGGATTTGGCGCGGCGGATTGAGTGTTTGTGTTTATTTGCGACGCATTATTTTGAGTTGACCGAGCTAGGCGATCAGCCGCATCTGGCCAATGCGCATGTGGCGGCGCGGGAGATCGACGGTGAGTTGATTTTATTGCATCAGGTGCATGCGGGTGCTGCGAGTAAGAGTCATGGCATTCAGGTGGCAAAACTGGCGGGGATTCCGCAAAGCGTGATTAAAGACGCGCAGGCACGCTTACGGGTGTTAGAGCGGCAACATCGGCAGAGCCAACACGCGATTGGGCAAAATGATTTGTTTGATCAGATGCCTGATCTGGCTGAGCCAGTGGCTGAACCCATCATCATCGAGGTTGAAAAAACATCGCCCGCGTTGCAACAACTCGCCGCGCTAGACGTGGATAACCTCAGCCCGCGCCAAGCCCTCGAGCAATTGTATGCATTAAAAGCATTGTTAGGTTGACCATTTAGTCTGATGGCGGGACAAACCACTCCAACTGATATCCTTCGAAAACAAACTCATGCAGGTTCTGTTTTGATAAAATAGAGTAAAACAGAGCCTGAATAAAACTCAGGTCTTTTAAACCCAAGATGTATTCTATTGGCACTTCGTCCTCATACACTGGCGTTGTCACTACCTCGCCTGTAATGCCGGTTTTTTTGGCAGAAAATTGCACATGCTTGTAGTCCTCTCCACTGACTCTTAAAACACCAAGTTCAGCCTGAACCCAATACTGCCAGCTCTTTCCGAGATCGGCAATTTCTTCAGGCTCAAGATAAAAATCTTGAGTCGGACTGGTAAATGAATTGAACCCAAGCGAAAATGATCCCCTGACATCATCTTGAACCAGCCGAGCAATGAATTTTTCACACCGCTCCCAATAGGCTAGGCCATCTGTGGAATGATGATCAAAATCGAATCGCTCCAGTTCAGATCTTGCATAGTAGCGGATTGTCCATACGCCCTCTAAATCGCTTCGCATCACTGTTTTTTACGCCTGTTTCAAACTATCAACGCCGAGTCGCTTTCATCTGCTGAATCAATTGCGCCACTTTGGGCTGATCGGCATGCTGCTGCAAGGTGCGATTAATATCAGAATCGATCTCATCACAACCCAACTGACTTTGTAAATCACCCGCCTCATCGGCCGACATCGCACCCGACTTGGCATCAGCGACCAAGCTATAACAACTCTCCATCCGCTCTAACAAATCCGCCACATCACTCGACACCCCCGCAAAACGCTGATCCGACACCTGCTCGGTCGGCTCCATATCGCCATCAAACCCATCAGCCACATCGATGACCATCGCAGAGCCATCTTCGCGTAGATTTTCTGCGGGTGCAGTCGTGGCTGAACCTTCAGTCTGTGCGGGCTGCGCCGAATCGGTCGATTGTGGTGGCTGACAGCCGATCAGCACCAACAACAGCGTAACGCAGCCGACTGTTTTGCAGCGTCTGAACATTTTGGGGTTTTGCATGCCTGTTAACCTGACCTATTGTATCCATACGATCCTTTGTAGTATCACTTCACGCAGCGAGTTTCAACTGCTAATCACACACAACAACGGCTTTATCTGCTGAATCTATCAGACATATCAGTGAAAGCAATTGTGACAACCGCCTAAAACCGCCTAAACTAGCGAACATTGAATTGTTTAGTCAGGTAGCGAGCCGCCATGACCTTTGTTGTCACTGAAAACTGTATCAAATGCAAATACCAAGATTGCGTCGAAGTCTGTCCAGTCGATTGCTTCTATGAAGGCCCCAACTTTCTGGTGATCCATCCGGACGAGTGTATTGACTGCGCCCTGTGTGAACCAGAATGCCCTGCCAATGCGATCTTCTCGGAAGATGAAGTGCCCAAAGGCCAAGAAGTGTTTATTGCACTGAATGCCGAACTGGCCGACAAATGGCCAAACATCACCCAAATCGGCGAACGGCCAGCCGATGCCGCCGAGTGGGACGGCAAGCCGAACAAACTGGCACTGCTAGAACGCTAAAAAATTGTTCGCTCCATGCAATCCTAAGAAGAACCGACACTGTGTCGGTTCTTTTTTTGCTAGTGACTGATGTTTTTGGCTATTGCTGCATGACCGATTCGACGGCCTAATCAAAACTCTAATTACAACTGTCGGCGACGACAAGGAGCGATGTATGGGCAGCCTAAATGTTGCAAAACGCTATGGCGTGTTTCGTCATCCTGCGGTACGCCAGCAGATCGAGCAACTTGATGCCACACAAGACTGCCAGCAGATCGTCGCCCTGTTATCCAGCTATGAATTCCCCATCGACATTCAGCACGCGCTCGAACTCGCGCTGCTTTATACGTATGCCAGTCCCAAAATTTCACGGCTGCTCGACCGCACCAGCGAATTTGCCAAACACGGCCAAAAACGCTACGACGACACCAAAATCCTGATTGGTCTCTTGCTCGAATCTGGTTGGGATGGTGCATTTGGTCAGCAATCTTTGGCACGAATCAACCAAACGCACGGCCACTACCGGATTTATAACGACGAATTTTTGTTTGTTTTATGGACATTTATTGACTTTCCAATCTGGTGGACAGGTCAGTTTAGCCATCGCCCCATGACCGCACATGAGCAGACTGCATGGTTTCAGTTTTGGGTTGGTATTGGCGAGCGGATGAACATCCAAGATATTCCTACCGACAAAGCCACGTTTGACCAGTGGATGCAGGTCTATCGGATGCGTGAGTTTTATTACGATCCGGCCAACCAACGCATCACCGATGCCACCACCCGTATTATCGAAAACTGGCTACCAGAGCCGCTACAACCACTCGTGAAATGGGGCGTGAGTGGTTTGATGGATCAGGAGTTTTTATACAGTGTTGGCTATTCACGGCCAAGCGTCCTACAAAAACAACTGTGTCATTGGAGCATCAAAGCCTACTGCACACTCAGGCAGCCGATTTTTTGGGAGCACTACCCGATTGAGTCGAGCAAAACCAAAGACCGTTATGCACGGCAGCAACTACAAGCAGTCGATCAGATTCAGCCCTATCGACTCGAAAAAAGTAAACG
>JBAQKP010000320.1:0-15277 GCA_049301135.1 Moraxellaceae bacterium
GGCCAAGCAACCCTAAGACAGATTTGGCCTGACGTGACGTTGCGGCCTGTTATGATGCGGCGTGTTTTGCTCTGGTAGTCATGCCGTGTCCTCCCCTGTTTCCCCACCACAATCCGTCCTGACTGGCTTGCTGCTGCTCAGCGTATCGGCATTTTTGTTTGCCAGTATGGGCGTATTGATTCGCTTGGCCTCCGAAACCGTCGATAATCCAACGGTGGTATTTTTTCGTAATCTGGTCGGTCTGCTGGTGCTGCTGCCGTTTTTTCTGATTAAAGGCGTACACCACCTCAAGACCGAACGGATCTGGATGCACACGTGGCGCTCACTGGTCGGCCTGCTGGCGATGTACGGCTTTTTTTATGCGATTGCGCACTTAAAACTCAGCAATGCGATGGTGTTTACTTATTCGTCGCCGATTTTTATCCCATTGGTGGCATGGCTTTTTTTAAAAGAAAAAATGACTGGCCTGATGTGGCTGGCCGCAGCGATTGGACTGGCTGGGGTGCTACTGGTCGCCAAACCCGATCAAGCCCTATTTAACCTGTTGTCGGCGATTGGGCTGGCCTCGAGCTTTTTGGCAGCGATGGCCTTTGTGACGGTACGCGCGATGAGCAACAGCGAACCCGCCAGTCGGATCGTATTTTATTTTTGCTTGATTGGCACATTGATCTCTGCGCTGCCGATGTTTTGGCTATGGCGGCCGTACCAGTTGCGCGAGTTGTTATTGCTGGCGGGTGCGGGGATGCTTGCCACCATTAGCCAGTTGTTTTTATCGACCGCGTATCGTTATGCACCGGCCGGACAGATTGGCCCAGCCAACTATCTGGCGATTATTTTTGCAGGCTTTTGGGCAGCCTTGCTCTGGCAAGAATATCCAGACCTAACCAGTTTGCTGGGTATGGCGGTGATTTTGGTGGCGTTGATTTTGTGTATGCCGTATTGGCAAAAAGCTAGGCACTCATAAAAAAACGGCACTCGTCTGAGTACCGTCTTTAGGATGTATTGGCTGCAATCACGGATTACAGCCAATCGTTCTGAGATTTGGGACTAAAGCTTAGTACCAGCCAAACAGACCCAAGAAGTATGGCGCATACGCCACGATCAACAAGGTCAGACCCATCACGATCACTGGCAAGATCCAGCGCTCAAAGCGCCAATAGAAGGACTTATGCCGTACCTCAGCATCTGCCTCGTCCATTTCGGCCTCACCAACCACCTGTCGTGCCAGCAACTGGTTCAACGCCACTGGTGGTGACAGATAACCCAACTCAAACGCTGCCAACACGATCATCCAGAAGTGAACCGGATCAATCCCGTTGCTATACGCAACTGGCGCAATCGTCGCCGTGACCAAGATCACCGCACCGAATGGGTCCATCACCATCCCGACAAACACCAGCAACACCAGCAAGATACTGATGGCAATTAATGGACTGCCCATGTCAGCAGGGACTGAGTGCATGATGTCAGAACGTTCAATCAAACCACCGACACTGACGGTCAGTGCCATCAGCATGATCAGCGCACCGATATGCCCCATCGCTTCGTGGGTCGCTTCGAATACCGCTTGGCCAAAGCCAATCCGACGTTCTTTGCCTTTTGGATCGTTGCTGCGCATAAAACTCGATACTTTCGGTGCGTTTGGATCGACGGGCGCCGCCTCAACTTTTTCGATTGAAACAGGTGCAGCAGCATTCGCCATCGCAGGTACAGCTTGCACCGGATCGCGTTGCAGCTTGTCCCATGCCAAAATCGCTAGCATGATAAACGGCAAAATCAACGGCGCGGTAAACTCATCCAGCTTGGTATCTAGCAGGAAGTAGTACGCCGCAACCACACTGACCACGACCACGATATACGGCGCAACCGGTCCCATCTGACGAATCGATGGACGCAAAGCCACCGCAGGCGATGCAATCCGCACTTTTTGACCGCCAAATGCCAACGAGAAAATCAACAACAAGGTAGACGATACGAGGAAAATGTATAACCCGTGTCCGTACAGCAAGTCAGTCGTGACTTCACGGTTCATCGCGGCGATCACCACGATCAACAAGCACGGCCGCAGCACCACACCGAGCGAACCCGACATCGCAGTCACAGCCAGCGCATACTGACGACGTGCACCCGAGTTCAGCACTTCTTTATAGATGATTGCACCCGCCGCGATCACGAAGATCCCTGACGCGCCGGTATAAGCCGTCATGTAGGCTGCACCGATCATCAGGATCCACGTCAGCAGCTCTGGCGAAAAATTCCAAGGCCGCAGCACGTTCAACATCAAATCCACCACACGGGTCTGCTTGAGCAGCATCCCGATCCAGATGAACAGTGCCAAGTTCAGGAACAAGCTGGCGTATTCAATCAACTGACCCAGATAAATCGCCTGACCGGTTGGATAAGCTTGGAAGAAAATGAATGGAATACCGGTGATGATTGCCATTGAGGCATACAGCGGAATTGCCAGACCGGCCAAACCGAAACTACCACCTTCTTTGGTCGGTGCAGGTGGCTTAATGGTCTTGTACAGACTGATCAGCATCAAGATGGTAAATAAGCCAATCCACAACACGTTAATCCGTGTGGCCAAATCATCTAGTGCAAGGCCGGTGCTGCGTACCGAAAAATAGTACGAAATCGAGGAGAACAACAGCAGCGCATTGGCCAATGTCATCGAACTGCCGTAGACCAAAAAGTCGATCTTGGTCGATGGCGGACGGATGCTGATATGGTGAATGCCTGCTGTGGTGCGGATCGCAGCAATCGCGATGAGCAACACCAAGATAATCGAACGGTTTTCGGTACCAAAACGGAAGATCGCAAAGAATGCGGTTTCAAACGTCCGGTAGGCTTTCACTGTTGGGGTAATATGCGACGTGATGGTCTCATACGACGTAAACTTTTCTTGGCACAAAGTCTGTGCCGCGACCAATGACTGACGGGTCTGCTCAGGGTCTTTTGCACCACCGAACAACGCATCAAATTCATCAAGTGGCTTGCTCATTTCCTGTTGGACGAGCGCTTCAATGTTCGGGTTGGGGTCACAGTCTGGCTTGGCTGGATCACCACGGAGAAACGAGTATTGGACACCGGCATCTGGCGCGCCAAACATCCTCTCGCCCATCCGGAGCAACTGACCATGAATCATCGAACCGGTGCCGATAATCAAAGTCAAGACCAACAATAGAAGAACCGATATGGTCGCCAGCCGATCTAGCCACGACCGCTGTAAATTTTCAGGGCTCTGCATGACATCCTACTTGTTGTTTTGGACAAGAATATGAATGGAGTACTCCATTCGCCTAATTTGCAATTTTAAGCAATTTTTACTCGACGTCTGATTGTTAGACAAGTCTTTCCAAATGCTACTAATTACTGATTGCATAATGCACGATTGTGAGATTTTTTTGTACGCATAAGCTGACAGAATACGAAAAAATTAAGTTTATTTGTCTATTTTAGCCGATTGTTGTACCTGAACTGCTGAAAAATGCCCGAAAATCGCACTCAGCAATAGCACAACCAGCACACCAAAGTAGTGCGCTTCTGTTAAAACTGGCGCACCGATCAGTTCAGCAGTGCTTTGTCCGACAATCAAGTTTTCAAAAATAATTTTTATTGTTAAGCCAATCCACAAAATCGAGGCAACCAAACGATCCGAGCGACTGACAAATGCATGCAGCGCGGCAGAAACATAAATCCCATGTAATATCCCAGACAGCCCCGCATACACCTGCAACGCTGGTACAGCCCACCACAGCAGCAGACTCAACAGCGGACAACCCAGCAACAACAGCAGCCACAACCGACGCACCGGATAACTCGGAAAAATCCACGGCAACAGCAGTAGTGCGGTCAGATTCAGCGCTGCATGCGCCCAACCAACATGCACCCAGTGGGCTGTCCACAAGCGCCATGGCTGCTGCCAGAGCAGATCCGCCTGATACACCCACAGCGGCTGATCATACTGCAAAAAAATGCACAGCAACGTCAGTGCGCTACTGTGCAATATCAACCGCTGTGCGTGTATGCCGTGCCAAGTCATCGCTGGTACGCTACGCTAGTGGTCGTGCAGCTCACGCACCGGAGTTACTCACTTTGTAGACCACATTCAGTGCGTGCTGGCTCATGCTGACAGCGAATACGCTTGAGCAGGCTCATCATTTTTGCGTCATAAATCCCTTTTTCAATCAAACCTACACGCGACACGCGCGACATTTCGTCATAGCGCTTCAGGTTGGCTGGGGTGCTTTTAATCCAGTACTTTTGATCGACAAAACTGGCATAACGCTCCAACATGCTGACTGCACGCGGATATAAGGTTTGGTTCATATACTGACGCGACTGCTGCCCAAAACCCTCTGGAAAACGATCTGGATCCACAATCACCTGTAGGCTGACTTGCGCCAATACAAAGTCAATGATGCCGCCCTTTTGTCCTAAACCACGATACAGCTCAAGCGCTTGATAGGCCGCCAGCGGTGCAATCACGATATCGACCGACTTGCTGTTAAATTTACCAGCAAAATTGGTCACATCTGATGGATCTGGCAACGCACCTAAGCCACGTACCAATTCAGCTTGCGCCTTATCATAATCAAATACAGCAATCGTCTTGCCTGGCAGCTCATCCGCGCCTTGAATGCTACGGTCATTGACGAAGCCATGCGCACTGCCAAACGGCAAAATCCCGACCACTTCAAAGGAACGATCACCATCACGACTGAGCATCAAATTTTGGCTGCGCGGTGAGCTTAAAATTTGTACCAGTGTGCGCATATGTGTGTCAGTTGGAATCGCGCCAACCGCTTCAATACTACCGGTAAACGGATTAAATGCGCGCGCGCGTAATCCGGTCAGCAGCACCGCATCACAATAGCGCGTGCGAAAATCTTCGCTGGCAATCCGCTCATCGGTATAGCTGCGAATCTCAAAATCCACGCCAAGCTGACTGGCATACACCTGATAATCGCGCATTAACGCGACCACTTCGCCAGTATGCCCCATGATGTCCCAGACACACAGGCTGCGCTTGACCATGCTGGTGGGTGCGACGCGTGGCTTAAGATCCTTACGCACACTGTTGTTTAGCACACCACTTTGTGGGATGCGCATTTGTGGCTCAGTGGTGACCGCTGCGTTCGCAGTACCGACCGGCAGACCCAGCGCACATCCAAGTCCCATCCCAGCACTCAGCAAGAGCCCTAACCGCCAACCTTGACCGCGCTTCATATCTCGAGCCTCTGTAATCCACAATAAACTGTTCAAAAACCTGCTGTACTATAACAACAAAACCGCCCATGTTAGGCGGTTTTATTCGATGGACGAACGTAACGATAGACCAACTTACATCAGGTCATCCAGATTAATCCCGAGATCTTCGGTCTGCTCTTTTTCATCCCAGAAGCGGACATAACCGGTGTCTGGTGTCCGCATACCGGTATTTTCGGTCCAGTAGCGGTCGGCAATGCCTTGCACCAGTTGCCGTCCAATCCCATCGAGTAGACGATACTGTGGGTTAACTGGCATTTTGGCTTCAAGTGATTTGCCATATAGACGCAGTGCATCACGAATTCGCTCGTCTTCGCCGGTCGCCTGCGCTGCCAGTGCATAAATCGCATGCGGCAGACGCACACCATTGCGCTCACCGACTTTGGTCATGTCTTGCATGGTACGGAATGGATCGGGTTTGCCTTCGCTCGCACCAGGCAATAATGTCCAGATGGCTGCGCGCACTGCCAATGGCGTGCCCCAGAATTTTTCGTTATCCAAGCATTCCATGCCACGATCCACCACCGCAGCGATGTCTTTCGGCACGTTGACCGCACCTTGCGAGGCAATGTCGTTCACCACGGCTTGTAGACCGGTGACCAACCCCATCATATAAATCAGTTTGTCAAAATCAGTTTTCATCGACGGACATTGATCGCCGAGCTTAATCCGATAATCACGTTCCCATTTTTCGGCGAACAGTTGATAGGCGGCGTACTGCCGACGCGATGCAATTTCTGCCCAGCGTTTTTGGCCAATCCGCGCATCTTGTGCTTCTTCAATCGCACCGGTTTTGGCGGCACGCAAGTAGCGCAACTCTTCTTCAAGCGCTTCATTTTCAGCACACAGTGCCGAACCTGCCTGCAACAACACAGCCAGTTTGGTCGGATCCGCACCGAGGTTTTGTAAACTTAAAATCAGGGGCGTCAACGCTGTGCCAGACTCACAGACCATCTGTGCGTCTTCCATCGCGATAATCGGTGGCACTAGACGGTTTTCGGTAAACCGAATCCCGATGTTGGCGCCAGTTTTTAAAATCTGAGAACAACCTGAGAGCAACACTGTTGCACCGAGGATGACCGCCATGCCTTGGCGGATTTTGCGGACGGTAGACATACCCTAAGGTCCCCTATTGTTGTTGTCCTATGCGGCGATCAAGATAACACGTTTCGACCGCCGCTCAAGCTTTCTGATCGGTAAACCAGACAAGCAGATCACAGGGGTTATTTTTCGTGTCCGGATCAGAAGTCCATACACCGACAACGACAGTCAGTGTATGGCATATCAACGGTTAACCAGCACTCGATGGTTGACCCATCGTAGCGATGAATCAGCCCTGTTGAATGTCTTTCATGGTCAGCTTGATACGGCCACGCTGATCAACATCAACTACTTGTACCATAACTTTCTGGCCTTCGCTCAATACATCGGCGACATTTGCGATGCGTTGATTCGAAATCTGCGAAATATGTAATAAGCCATCGGTACCAGGTAACAAGTTGACGAATGCACCAAACTCAACAATCCGCACCACCGTACCTTCGTACAGGGTACCGGGTTCGACTTCAGCGGTCAGCGCTTGGATCTTGCCAATTGCGGCTTGGGTGGCGGCTTTGCTTTCGCCGAACACACGCACCGTACCGTTGTCTTCGATGTCAATCGATGCTTTGGTTTCTTCGGTCAGCGCACGAATAGTCGCGCCGCCTTTACCGATCACGTCACGGATTTTGTCTGGATTGATCTGAATCACCGCGTAGGTCGGTGCGTGCATGTTGATTTCGGCACGCGCGCGCGGTAACACTTGATTCATGGCATTCAGGATGTGCATCCGGCCGCTGTACGCTTGGTTCAGCGCTTGCTCCATGATTTGCTCATTGATGCCTTCGATTTTGATATCCATCTGCAAGGCAGTGATACCGTTGGCTGAACCGGCCACTTTAAAGTCCATGTCGCCCAGATGATCTTCATCACCCAAGATATCCGACAACACCGCAAAGCGCTCGCCTTCTTTGACCAGACCCATCGCAATACCCGCGACTGGAGCTTTGAGCGGTACACCAGCATCCATCAGCGCCAATGACGCGCCACAGACCGAAGCCATCGAGGATGAGCCGTTTGATTCGGTGATGTCAGACACGATACGGATGACATACGGGAAGCGATCCGCCGGTGGCAAAACGGCTTGTACGCCACGACGTGCCAGACGACCATGGCCGATTTCGCGGCGTTTTGGCCCTGACTCACGACCGGTTTCACCGACCGAATAGGCTGGGAAGTTATAGTGCAGCATGAACGGATCAGTTTTAGTGCCGGACAAGCTATCGACCATCAGCGCGTCACGGGTATTGCCGAGCGTGGCGGTGACCAGCGCTTGAGTTTCGCCACGGGTAAACAATGATGAACCATGCGCACGCGGCAACACGCCGACTTGCACATCAATGCCGCGCACAGTGGTGGTATCGCGACCATCAATCCGTGGTTTACCTGACAGGATGTTGTCACGTACGGTGCGGTATTTCAGGTCTTCAAACAGATTCAGCAGCTCTTCAACATTGGTATCACTGCCTTCAGGCGCAAACTCAGCCAAAGCGGTTTTTTTGATTGCGCCAAGTGCTTCGTAACGCTGTTGTTTTTCTTGGATGGTATAAGCATCCGAAATCTCAGCTGCAAAGCGTGTTGCCAATTGCGCTTTCAGTACTTCATTTTGCGCAGGCGCAACCCACTGCGCCGCGACTACACCGACTTCAGCCGAAAACTGCTTAATCGCTTCGATGACGACTTGCATTTCGTCATGACCGAACAAGACTGCACCGAGCATTTGGTCTTCGGACAGCTCTTTGGCTTCAGACTCCACCATCAAGACGGCTTTATCAGTCCCCGCAACCACCAGATCCAAATCACTTTGACGCAGTTCTTCGGTGTTTGGGTTCAGGATGTATTCGCCATTGATCAGGCCAATACGCGCACCGGCGATAGGCCCATTGAACGGAATACCCGCAATGCTCAGAGCAGCCGATGTGCCAATCATCGCAGCGATATCGGCATCCATGCTTTTGTCAGAAGACACCACAGTCGCAGTGACTTGCACTTCGTTGTAATAACCTTCTGGAAACAACGGACGAATCGGACGGTCAATCAAACGCGAAATCAGGGTTTCTTGCTCAGACTGACGGCCTTCACGCTTGCCATAGCCACCAGGGATACGACCCGCAGCATATTGTTTTTCTTGATAGTTGACGGTCAGTGGGAAAAAGTCTTGACCAGCTTTGGCTGACTTGGCGGCGACCACCGCCACCAATACGCTGATGCCACCCATGGTGATATACACCGTGTTGGCTTGGCGCGCAATCCGGCCAGTTTCCAGCACCACAGGGTAACGGCCAAATTGAAATTCTTTACGCACGATATTAAACATTGACATAGAGTCCTCAAGGATTTTGCTTTAGTGGAGGCCCCTAACGGTTGTCGTCCCATCGTCGCTATAACAGTAAAAAACGATAGTAAAGAACAACAGCAACAGGAACAACAGCGGTTAGAAGCCTCTCCACAAGTGATTTTAAAAAAACAAAAAGGGCGCGACTGATCGCACCCTCTCTTTTATACCGGAAACAGCACGTTGCCTAGTCCTACAATCGTAGGGCTATTGCAATTTGCGGCGACCTGCAACTTAGCGACGCAGACCCAGCGCACCGATCAGTGCTTGATAACGTTCGGCATTTTTGCCATTCAGGTAGTCAAGCAGTTTACGGCGTTGGTTGACCATACGGATCAAACCACGACGGCTATGATGGTCATGTTTGTGGGCTTTAAAGTGTGACTGCAAATCGTTGATTTGGGCGGTCAGCAAAGCCACTTGCACTTCTGGTGACCCAGTGTCGTTTTCAACACGAGCAAATTTTGCAATGATTTCTGCGCGATCAGTATTGGTTAAAGCCATGGGTATACTCCGAGATGCATCTATTAAGGACGCCGTGCATCACTACAGCGGTGCGGCATTGTAGCGAATTTATCCGACGGCAACCAGCCCTGTCAGCAGACTGGACTGGCTAAATCCAACAGACTCGGCACTGTTTTCGTCGTTATTTGTCTAGATTATCGGTTTACTTTCCGTTACAAACGAAGATTAGTGAGTTTTGATCTGGGCGTTTTACACGATATGAAGCTATTTTCGACCAATACCTGCCACGTGGTAGATGACCTCGCCAGCGTCACAGTACGCGCGACTCAAGGAAAAACCGCCGAACAAGCGGCCGAACGTGGCGGGATGAGTGCAGCACAAGTCCAGCGTATCTGGCACGCCACCGAATCACTCTACAAAACCGGCAACCATCCGATGTTGTCGATCTGCGTGCGGCGACAAGGTCAAATCGTGCTGAATCGCTCGATTGGTCACGCCAACGGCAATGGCCCTGACGATACGGCGAATACCCCAAAACAACTGGCGCAACCGACCACGCCGGTCTGTTTGTTTTCGGCCTCCAAAGTGGTCACGGCGATGCTGCTGCATTATTTGGATGAGCATCACGAACTGAGCCTACTCGACCCGATTTCGCATTACATCCCCGAATATGGCGTGAATGGCAAACGTCGAGCGACTTTATTTCACCTGATGGCGCATCGAGGTGGCATCCCTAAAATCGACGGTGATATGCCGCCAGAACTGTTGTTTGATCGCCCTGAAATTTTAAAGCGTTTATGCGCCGCCAAGCCGGTGTCGCCGTCTGGTCATCGCTTGGCCTATCACGCGGTGACGGCGGGTTATATCCTCGGCGAAGTGGTTGAGCGGGTGACGGGTATGGATTTGCGGCAGTTCTTACAAAAAACCATTGCACAGCCGCTGGATATGCCGCTGTTTAACTTTGGTCTGGCTGAGCAGCATCGTGCGCATGTCGGGCGCAGTTATGCCACGGGTATTCACTCGTCACTGGGTACTGATCTGTATCTAAAACATGTGATTGGTGGTGATCTAAAGCTGGCGGTTGATCTGACCAATGATCCACGCTTTATGGATACCATTTGTCCTGCTGGTAATTTATACACGGATGCCGAGCAAGCCAGCCGGTTTTTTGAAATGCTCTTGAACGGTGGTGAACTGGACGGCACACGGATTTTTAGTGAGCGCACGGTGTTTCGTTCGACGCTAGAAACCACCCGTCCGGCCATCGACCGCACGCTGATGATTCCGATGCGCTATGGCATGGGGCCAATGCTCGGCGCCAATCCAGTCGGCTTGTTTGGGCCGATGAGTAAGCATGCATTTGGGCATTTGGGCTTTTCGAACATCTTGTGCTGGGCGGATCCTGAGCGGGATATCAGTGTGTCGATTTTGTCGACTGGCAAGTCGGTGGTCGGCACGCATTTACCTGCATTGGGCAATTTGCTGTATCAAATCTCGACGCAGTGTCCGCGTATTCCACGCGCGCAGCGCCGCTCGGTGTTTGGGCATGATAGTCAGGCGATGCCAGTGTCGGTGTAGCGCTGTATTGCCCTCACCCCAACCCTCTCCCACAAGGAGAGGGGCTTTGAATACTGCGTGCTTAGTCTGGATAATTGACCACGCGCTTGGGCTGAAAATTACGCTCGTCACTCACTTCGCCCAAGCCCAAAAACCGACCTTTGGCAAATGCCAACGCCACGCCTTGCGCCGCATCGACCATCACCGCTTGGCCGCGATTAAAATAAAAATCCTCACCATTGTCCAAATCAATCCTCGGCAAATCTGCTACCGGCGCATAGATTGGCAACAGCAACGCTTCACGCGCTGGCTCATCCAGCGACTCTAAATATTCGACGGTCAGGGTTTCGTCTAGGGTAAATCCGCCGGTTTGGGTGCGGTGTAGTTTTTCGACATGCCCACCACAGCCCAACACCTCGCCAATATCTTCGGCCAGCGTGCGGATATAAGTGCCTTTGCTACAGGTCACATCCAGCGTTAGTGTCTGCTCAGTAAAGCTGATCAACTGCAAATCATAGATCGTCACTGGACGCGCCGGACGCTCAATTTCAATGCCTTGCCGTGCCAACTCATACAGCGGACGGCCATCTTTTTTGAGCGCAGAATACATCGGTGGCACTTGCATGATCGCCCCGCGAAACTGCGCCAGAGCCGCTTCAATCATCACCGGATCAAGCACTGGAATCGCCCGCTCTTGCAACACCTCGCCTTCACGGTCGGCGGTGGTGGTGGTTTGCCCCAAGCGCACTACGGTCAGATAGCGTTTATCCGCATCGAGTAAATAATGCGAAAATTTGGTCGCCTCTCCCAAACAAATCGGCAATAAGCCAGTGGCCAGTGGATCTAATGCACCGGTGTGTCCGGCTTTTTCGGCACGGTATAGCCAGCGGATTTTTTGCAAAATACCGTTCGAGCTAACGCCTTCCTGTTTGTTCAGCAAAAATACCCCACTGATCGGGCGACGTTGAATTTTAATGCGCGGTTGCGTTGTCATTGCGGCGGATCCCCAAACAATCGCGGCATCATAACAAATATTGAATACCAAACCGCGAGCGTTCAGCGCAAAACCGGCCGGTCAGACCTGTGCCACAAAAAACCGGTGAAATCCCAGCCAGATTGCAGTACAGTCAAAGCATCGGACAACACATATTGTCAACAAGGATGCCCGCATGTCGATTCACTCGCGTTTGCCGTATAACCAGCCTGAACTTGCCGCAGATGCGACCGGCGCACATACCCATCACCGCATGTGTACCTTGTGCGAGGCCATGTGTGGCATCGTGATTCAGACCGAAGGCCAACAGATCGTGTCGATTCGCGGTGATCAGGCGGATCCGTTTAGTCGCGGGTATATTTGTCCGAAAGCCACCGCCCTACAAGACCTGCACGAAGACCCCGAACGGCTGCGCCATCCGATCAAGCGCACCGCAACTGGTTGGCAACAAATCAGTTGGGACGAAGCACTCGACACCGCCGCTACGCAGATCAAACGGATTCAGCGCGAACATGGCCGTGATGCGATGGGCAGCTATCTGGGCAACCCGAATGCACACAACATGGGCTCACTGTTGTTTGGCATTCAACTGCTAAAAATGCTGAAAACTAAAAATAAATTCTCGGCCACCTCGGTCGATCAACTACCACACCATATCGTGTCGTATCAACTTTTTGGGCACTACTTATATCTGCCTGTGCCGGATATTGATAATACCGATTATTTTATGATTATCGGCGGCAATCCGCTCGCCTCTAATGGCAGCATCATGAGTGTGCCGGACATCAAAAAACGCCTGAAAGCCATTCAGCAACGCGGTGGACAAGTGGTGGTGATTGATCCGCGCCGCAGCGAAACTGCCGAGGTTGCTGATCAGCATCATTTTATTAAACCGGCCAGCGACGCACTGTTGCTGCTTGGCATGTTGCACACTTTGTACGCCGAACAACTGATTCAACCGAACCGTTTGATGGCATTTACCCCCGAACTTAAACAAGTCGAACAATACGTTGCACCATACAGCCCCGAGCGGGTCGCCACGCATACCGGATTGTCTGCCGACACGATTCGACAATTGGCTCGTGAGTTTGCCGCTGCCAAAACTGCCGTTTGTTATGGTCGGATGGGTGCATCGGTGCAGGCATTTGGCACACTGACCCAATATCTGATCATGCTGATCAATATTTTGACAGGAAGGCTCGATCATCGCGGCGGCCTGATGTTTCCGACGCCTGCCGCCAATATTCTCGGCTTGTCTGGACGTGGACATATTGGAAAATATCACTCACGGGTACGCGGTTTGCCAGAGTTTGCCGGTGAACTCCCCGTGTCTACCCTCGCCGATGAGATCCTCACTGAAGGCAAAGGACAAATTCGCGGCATGATCGTGGCCGCCGGTAATCCAGTGCTGTCCACCCCGAACGGTCAGCAGCTGGATCGCGCCTTGGCGGGTTTGGATTTTATGCTGTCGATTGATTTTTATATCAATGAAACCAATCGCCACGCGCATATCATCCTGCCGCCGGTTGCCCCGTTGGAGCGCCAGCATTATGATTTGGTGTTTCATAATCTCGCGGTGCGCAATACCGCCAAATGGTCAAATGCTTTATTCGCCCCGCAAGGCAATGCACGGCAAGACTGGCAAATTTATCTAGACCTCGCTGTTCGACTGCAACCGAAGCCACGCTTTTATCATCAATTTGCCAGTCGTGCGCTGCAACAACTTGGCCCTGCCGCGATCATTGACGGCTTGCTGCGCAGTGGCAGCTACGGTGGCAAACTCAAACTCACCCAAGGTCTAAGCCTTGCCAAACTCAAGCAACAACCGCACGGCATTGACCTCGGTGCACTCCAGCCACAACTGCCCGAGCAACTCTGGCACAAAGATCATCAAATCCATCTGGCGTTGGATTATTTTATGCCGGATCTTCAGCGCTTGGAGCAGCATTTCTTTGGCACTGCAAAACAGGCGGCGAGCGTGGCCGAGTATCCGTTTGTGCTGATCGGTCGGCGGCATTTGCGTAGCAATAACTCATGGCTGCACAACAGTAAACGCTTGGTCAAAGGCAAGTCCCGCTGTACCTTGATGCTGCACCCAGATGACGCTGCTGCGCTCGGGATTGTTGACCAGCAGCCGGTGCAGGTACGTTCACGGGTTGGACAGGTGACGATTTTGGCCGAAATTACCGATCAGTTGATGCAAGGTGTGGTCAGTATTCCGCATGGTTGGGGGCATGACAAAACCGGCACGGGCTGGTCAGTCGCGGAGCAACATGCGGGGGTCAGCGTCAATGATCTGACCGATGATCGAGTGCTGGACACCTTGTCAGGCAATGCGGTTTTAAACGGAATTCCGGTACACTTGCAACCTCTTGCCTTGATGACGGAATCGGCCAATGCCTCTACTTTGGCGATACTGGACTAAAAAATTTTCTATCGTTGGTCTGATCTTATTGAGCGGGCTGTATGTGCCGATACAGGTACAGGCCGCTGATTATTTTACCCGCCACCAAGCCTATGCCACGCTGAATTGTCAGCACCTCAAGCAGAATGGGTCGAGTGGCAATTGTATTGATACGTTGCTGGATCTGGCCAATCTAGAGCTCAATCAACGCTATGATCAACTGATGAATCGCTATCAACAGCCTGTAGCAGGCAGCAGGACGCGGACTGATGCGGTTGATCAGCAGTTGTTAAGCGCACAGTACCAATGGCTACAGTTTCGCAATCAGCAATGTCTGTTTGAGGCGCAAGCCAGTATGCTGACGACAACTAAAGCGACCGCATCAGTCAAGCCAGCGAATCCGCCAAACAATCAACAAACTAATCTGCAAAATAGCCAGCAAAACAGCAATCAAGTGAAGCTGTGCCAACTGGCGCTGACCCGTGAGCGGATTGAGTATTTACAGTGGTTTTTGGGGCGCTGATGCAAATAGACAGCACGATTGTGGTGATCGTGCCTATTATCCAGCTTGGGTATGTAGCTCTTTCGCAGCATCTGCCAAAATCTCTGCTGACACACCGCGTTTTTTGAGTGCTTCAATTAACCGTGCTTCGACGCTAAACGCAAATTGAGCCTCATCTCGGCGTAAACCCTCACTAATATAAGACTTCAACAGAGACTGATAACCCGAAAACCCGCGATGCGGCGCAATCTTTTTCATCGAGTCCACCACATCGACGGGAATCCGAATCGTGATCGAGGTGCTAGGTCGCTCTTTGGTTAAACGCGCTTTGATTTTATCCGGCATCATAGTCTTTACGCTCCTCACTGACAGCCTTACTGGCTGAGATTAAACGGATACACTCACCGTCATACTCAATATGCACCACAAACAATAATCGCCCAAGGGTATCGTAACCAATTACGGCATCACGGGCTTCATCATTACGACTGGCATCCACTAAGCAAAAGAAAGAGTCGAAAAACACAGTAGCCGCCTGCTCAAAGCGAATACCGTCATGCTAGCGTATATTACTAGCGGCTTTATCTGCATCCCAGATAAAACGAACGCCATTAAGTTCGTAGTGAATATCCATCACCACATACTAGACAA
>JBAQKP010000321.1:0-6632 GCA_049301135.1 Moraxellaceae bacterium
GGACTGACCTGTTGCAGTAGTGTTTGGTGAACCAGTGTCCATTCCGAGTCTACTTGCGATTTTCTAGTCAGAATATATTTAAATTGATTAGGCGTAAAATCTGGCCCACGATCCTCTCCGCCAAATTTAAGATCAGCGTAATCCCAGCCAATCACTTCAAATTTCAAAGGGTTAATCATTTTGATGCTTTCAATCGAAGTTACATTAAACTCAACGTCACCTTTTCCAAAATCGTTGTCTTCCAAAAAATAATTGTATTTTGGTTTATAAAAAATTATGTTTTTTAATAAGTTGTCAGTGATAACCACGAATGGCTTATCGGCATTGCCACGCTCTATTTGCGTCAGATAGTGTTGATACATGGCTTTCCCTGAATAACAGCGAACTTGACCTTGCCACCACACATAATAACGTCTAAAACCAAAGTCTTCCTGACCGACTAAAAAAACTTCATTCAAAGAAGTTTTTTTAGTCGCGTTTGTTTCAAGCGTGGAATTACAGGTTGTTGCTTCTGCATATTTTTTTGCAACTGCCAAAACCTGCATTTTTTCCGCATCTGCCGATGTTACGCTGCCATATACAGCTTGAACATGTGCAGCCAGCAACAGCACCGTCAATGTAACTCTGATCATGATGTTACCTCACTTGTTTGCTAGACACGAAGCTTAGTTTGATGTGACAGCGTTGCTTTCCTTCTCACATGATTTGCGTCAACGCAAAAATCATTTGTCTGTCAAAACCGGCTTTCCTTTCGTGTCAGCGTAGGTTTTTTTACAGACCGGATAGCCTGAGCAGCCCCAAAAAAACTGGTCGGTTTTTTTGGATGCTTTTTTGCTCTCCCGCCTGATGAGACCTGACCCACAAGCAGTACAGGAATGCTGACTTACCTCGCGCTTAACTTTCTCACCCGGTGCACCATCAACATCTGGTAATGTTGTTTTGCATTGAGGGTGATCAGTACATCCCCAGAACTTACTATCTTTTAAATCAACCAGACGCATTGCCGACCCGCAAGCGGGACATGGATGCTTTGGTTTGATCTCCTTGCTGTCTTCAAAACGCCGCAACTCAGCTTGTAGCAACTGCCAAAATTCACTCATGTTAGTCGTATATTTCGCTTGTTTTTTAGCAAGTTTGTCTAAGGTCTCCTCCATGTCTCGTGTGTATTCATAACCTAGAAATTCAAAATTTCCGATCAGAAAGCTGATTAACCTTTCGCCCACATCTGTTGCATGAAGCTGTCGCTTTTCCTCACTCACATAGCCTCGATCGTGCAGGGTCTTGAGAATTTGTACATACGTTGAAGGTCTTCCTATTCCCTTAGCTTCCAGCTCCTTCGTCAAACTCGCTTCTGTGTAACGGTCAGGTGCTTTGGTTCTTTTTTTGGCCACCACACCCTGATAGGCTTTTTTCTCCTCACCTTGTTGTAGCTTGGGGATGGCATTCTCAGGCCATGTGTCTGAAATCTCTTCTGTTTGGTCATTTGCCATCAGCCCCAACCATCCTGGATGCGTTAATTGCCTAGACTTACCAAAAAACTGAATGGTTTGTTGATTGAGCTGCTGTTCAGCCTTCACTTGCACAACCGCATATTCTGCATTTGCCATTTGGCAAGCAATGGCTCTAACTCGGATCATTTCATACAGTTGTTGTTCTAGGTCATCACCAACCTTTGCAATCTCCACATGAGTAGGTCTGATGGCTTCATGCGCTTCTTGGGCATTTTCTTTAGCGTTCCACACTCGCGGCTTACTAGACATGGAAAGACCATTTTGGTGGCCATACGCCATGATCTCGGCAATCGCTTCTTCTGAAAGATTGGGCGAGTCGGTTCGCATATAGCTAATATGCCCGCCCTCATATAGTTTCTGAGCAAGTTCCATCGTTTTTTGTGGCTTGATTTTCAATGCCACACTTGCTGCTTGCTGTAGTGTTGATGTCGTAAATGGTGGTGGTGGTGCTCGGTTTTGAATTTTTTTTTCGTATTCCGTTATGTTGACAACACGGATGTTACTGACAGATGAGGCAAGCTCGCTGTCCATAACGTAATTGCTTTGCGGTAAATATTTTTTTAACCACGCTTGTGTGTCCCACTCTAAAAACCATTTGTCAGTTGGTTTGTCGGGATGATGAAACCACAGCATCACCCCAAAATGATCCGTTGGTTTAAATTTACGAATAGCCTGCTCTCGCTCTACTAGCAACCGTAATGCGGGCGATTGTACACGTCCAGCCGACAGTCGCTCTCCTGTTTTTTTCTGTAGTAGCGGGCTAACTGTAAATCCCACAGCTCGATCCAATAGCCGTCGCATTTGTTGGGCTGCAACCAAATGCATATCTAAACTTCGTGGCTGTTGAATTGCTCTTTTAATTGCAGATTCAGTAATTTCCCCAAACGTAATCCTTATTGGTTTTTCAATGGCCAGCGCATCTTTTAAATGCCATGCAATTGCCTCACCTTCTCTATCGGGATCGGTCGCCAGATAAACGTGTTTCGCATTTTTAATGACCCGAGATAGTTTAGCTAAAGTTTCTTTTCCCCGTTCTGTAGCCACATATTGTGCTTTAAAATCAGGTGGCGAGAAACCTAGATCATGATCTGGCAAGTCTCTGACGTGCCCAAAACTTGCATAAACTTTATAGTCAGCGCCAAGAATACTCTCGATTTTTTTAATCTTACCCGGCGATTCAACGATAATAATATTGTCAGCCATCATTCAATCACTCTGTCAGTTAAAACCCATTTCTCGATTCCGATCAATCTCTCGATCCTGTACTTTACTTGGATTATTGATACTATGTCCTGTTGCTCTATCATATTGCATCTGAATATCTTGCCCAATAGAAATATTATTGATTTCAATGTTCTCTCTTCTATATTGTACAGCGATACGATTGCTTATTTTGACCAAGAACCCTGATTCGTTGATAGCAATAATTTTTCCACTAAAATCCACTTTCAGAAGAGCAGCGTCGCGTAATATCAGCCTGTGCTCCAGAGCAATCTCTTTAAAATCAACGCTTATACCATCACTGGTCGCGGTGCTTGAAGCTTGATCTTGATGTTTTTTTTTAGACATCACTAAGTCTCAACTATTTTGCCTTGCAATTACTGCAAGTAATTGAGGTAACAGCACTATACTTACCCGCCTTGAAGCCTGTATCGCCGTGCGGTTGTATCTCTTGTACATAATGCTTTTGACATCCAAGCAATACAAGTGCCGTTCCAAGCATAAACAAAAATTTCATGAACTCATCCTACTCGGCAAAAAAATAAAAATCATATTGAACATGATGCCAAAACAATAATATCATAAAGAATATAAATATTTGAGGATTCTTCAATGAAAGCCATCACTTTTTCTTTAGTGACCCTATTACTCACCCTTACTACAAATGTTGCTTGGAGCGAGCCTGTTAAGGGCGCAGTCTGTGCGACGGAGTCTAATCTCGTGACTGACCGCACGATTCATCGTGTAAAATTTAGATGTCAGGACGTATTTGGTGAAGAAGCGCTCACCGTCAAGGACATCTATCAGCGTGGATGGCGAGTCGTTTCTGTTGTGCCAGCATTTATATCCTCACCCAACCATATCTATCTGGGTTTAATCATCGAGGAGCAACAACCATGAGCTTGGCTAGAATTTTTGTGGCGTTTGTACCTCTTTCTTGCTTGTTTGTCCTTGGTGGCTCCTCGCTGGTTGGTCTATGTGCAATCCCGTTGGCGATATTTTGGATTTTATTATTTCTTAAAGTTCCGACTCGCATCCTTAAACTTTTCGGTTTAAGAATTGAGCGTCAATTCACAGCTACTCCATATACGCCCAATCCTCAACCCCCCAGTATTATCGTTATTGAGTACCGCCACTAAGTGCTCAGATCTTAATAACTGTGCCAATCGGTTGACTCATCTTAGTGGCGTTTGGTTTTACGGTCTAAATGCATTACTTGCTGTTACATATGCCGCACCATTTTCCAGCTTCTGTGTAACACGTTGCATGTAGTTTTCAGCGAGTGTATCTACACCTCTATCGTACAAACTAGCGTTGTTTCTGACAGCATCTTCCTTCTGTGTTAGGTTCATAATCGGTGCTTGTCGAACCGTGAGTCCTTTACGTGCAGCAATTGCCATCGCCGCGTTGCCAGTATTATGGAAGCTATATAGTTCAGCCGCTGTGGGTTCTCCAGTAATTCCATATCGTGCAAAAGCGCGTTTTACATTCTGATAAGAAGCTCCCACATATTCTGCGGTTGCAATTGCGTTAAGCTTTGGATCATATCGTTTTAAATCCAATTGGTTATTGCTTAGACCAGCGATAGCCTTCATCTCTGGATGACTCGAACTTCTAACCACTGAACGCCACGTTCCTCTGACAAATTGCCCCAGTCCAGCCGCTCCAGTGGGTGATGTCGCTTGACTGTTGAATCCTAACGACTCTAAGTACATGAGTCCGGCTAGGTAACGCTGGTCAATGTTATAAAGTTTAGCTGCTTCTTCAATATGTGGCTTGGCCTGTTCATATCGGCGCTCTATTTGCGAATTGAGCCTTTGGCTATTTCGATGGTCGCTCCTCATACTCCCGATTTTTTTTTTCTGCCGCTATTGCGGCCTGTTCTGATGCTCTTATTTGGTTGCCAAGCGCCGCTCTACCGCTGTTGGGAGGCGGACTCAAGGCTTCACCAACAGCACTTGCGATACCATTATGAATTTCATCAACCTTACGTTCTATTGGTTTGCTGACGCTCTCATTTCGCAATTCGCTGGCACGGTCGATGACAGGAACTTCTGCAATTGGTACAGCGGTATTGCCCCTCACATCCCGTTGTATGCTTTGTGCCTGGCCGACAATACTATTTGGATCTCCAGCGTCACTGGCTTGCAAGTTTGCTGCCGATGCCGCTGCTAGTGCTGGTGGCGTGGCCATGCTAGGTACGATTGGTGTAAGTTGATTATTTGAAACCAATTTTTGCGCCTCATCTTCGTACTGTGCGCTCAAATTTGGGTTGCTGGTTTTAGGCAGCTCTTTACCTACCTCTGCCGCTGATGCAGGCACTCCACTCGGCATTTGCTGACTAGACTGGGTTTGTCCTGTATGCGCGGCATACTCCATCATTATTTGGCTTCTTTCTGCTTCACTGGCGTTATTTGCAATAAAATTTGGATTTCTACTACCATAATTTCCACTAGCGGCAGCAAACGCAAAAGCTGCTGTTGTAAATTTTGGGTCTTTCGTAAAATCGTATCCCGATTGAAATGACTGCCGCTGCTCTGTTTGTCCTTGATTGCTGACCCCGCTACTGTTTGTCAGCTCTATCCGGTTGCTACTATCGTATTCTCTGCTATTCGCTAGGTTTACGCCCTTTGTGGCTTGCTTTTCTTGACCTGTTTCTTCGCCAACCTGGTTTTGCTGACTAAAACCACCAGACTTACTGACTCTGTATCCTGTTGTTTGGCTTGAGTCGTTTGCTGTCGATTGACCGCTAGATGTTTGCTCTGACGCACTGGCTGTTACGGCGTGATTAGTCGAAGCAGTCGCACCAGCACTAACCCCAGTACCACCAGCGCCTCCACTGGCTGCATCGCCTGATCTACCCTTGCCTGAGCGAACTCCTGCCCCTGTTCCTGTGCCTGTTCCTGTTCCTGTTCCTGTTCCTGTTCCCGAGTTGCCTCCGTTTACTCCACCGAGTCCACCATTTACCCCTGCATGTACACCTAAATTGTCCGTGTACATTTTTCCCGTACCTTCTTCACGAGTTGTTCCGTCAGTGCTGCCCACACGAGTTGACAAATCCACAGCGCTTGTATTTTCCCCTGTAACACTGGTGCTGGCTGATGTCTCTCTTCCTTGCGATCCTCTTCGGCTAGCACTCGTAGTGCGGCCTTGACTTGTGCTAAGTGCCGCTGATGTACGACTTCCAGACCCTGCAATACTGGCTCCTGTCGTTCCACGAGTTCCAGTAACAGAGCTTCCTGCGCTATAACTCGTACCTACAGTGCCTGACGTATGTGTCGCATTACTAAGTGCTTGTTGTGCCACATTACCAGACGGCGTATGGATACTTGTCGTTCCTTGACTATCCATCATCATAAAATTGCCTGATGCCATTTGTGTATTTGCGTTGTACGATCCCATAGAGGTACTGTTTGCATTTGTGGTGTCAAGATTTCGATTGCCCATCGACATATTACCGGCACTCAGGTCTCCACCAACTGATGCTCCAGATGAGCTAAAACTTGCCATCATTTTGTCACCCATACTCATGATGCCCATTTGACCGAGCTTCACAACAGCACCGGACAAAAACGGAACCAAGATCACCATCCAGCCCACGAATGCAAGCTCATCAGTAATTGTCGCGCTAAATGCATCAGTGAGTTGGAACGGAACGCCTTGTTGTGAGGCAAGACCAAGGGCAACAAATTTTTTCTTGAGCAACATTAGTGAAAATGAATTGATGATTGCGAACATCACTGGCCACAATGCTATCCAGAAAAATCCCATGAAATAAGGGGTCAGCTCACGAAACGGAAATTAAAGCACGCTAAGGGTTTTGCGGTGTCTTTGGTGTCGCACCAGCCAAGATCCGATATACCGTGGCTTGCCCAATCTGGAGTTCCCGTGCAATCTGAG
>JBAQKP010000322.1:0-4471 GCA_049301135.1 Moraxellaceae bacterium
GCTGAGTGGACGACCTGCTTGATTTTCTTTGAGCAGACCTTGAGTCATGCAGTACATCGGCTACTGTCCGAAACTGTTGCGGTGATTTTTTCGGAATGTGCCGAATTTATTGTTGGACGACCGCTGACCGAGGCGGTGATTCAGTTTAGCCATCCCGCCCCCGATCATCATGCCTGTTACGCGGATTATCTTGCCGGTACCTATCAGTTTGATCAGCCACAACTGTCGATCCGAGTGCCGACCGAGTTGTGCTTGATTGCCAATGCATCCGCGCAGCACGATAGCTATCTGCTGGCGATGCAACAATGCGAAATGATCCTCAACCGGCTCAAGACCCAACAACACAGCACCACCTACCAAGTGCAAAAAGCCATGCTGTCCTATCCGCTCGGGCAACTGAGTGAAGAGGATCTGGCTGCAGCCTTGTTTATGAATAAGCGTACGCTGGCCAGACGTCTGGTCAAAGAGAACACGAGTTACCGGCTGATTCGAGATCGGATTTTATCTGAGAAAGCCAGTAGTTATTTACATGACTCTCAAATGTCGGTCGAGGCAATTGCCAGCTTACTGAATTACCACGACTCTGCTAATTTTCGGCGCGCGTTTAAACGCTGGTTTGGTGTATCACCAAGTGATTATCGGCGAAAAATCACCCATCGGCAAGAAGAAAATGACCTGAGAGAATGAGGTTGTTCGTATGATTGTTAATACGTTGAAACATCAATACGTCCTAGAAAAATACCTTAAAACGCTATGTCAGAGATGGCAATCATATGGCAGCCCTCCACTTCCAATCCGATAACCTCAACTCAACCCAACGCTTGCAACCCGCTGTGAACTCTGTAGAGGTTTTAATTCCCATTGCAGCCCATCCACCGTCACTGTCTTCAGTTAGTTACCCATGTCAAGTCTCGAAATGCAATAGATCCTTGACCCAAAAAGACCATGATGAATTTTGGAAGTGGTTTTCTGGCTAATCCACGTCAGACTGCCCCCGCCTTCTGGTACTCTATGACGCTATTTGCTTGACCATGCTGGTCATTGATCGAAACTGTAGGATTGGACATGCCCACGCTCACTTGGATTGGTAAAGATAAGGTCGTCAACCATCATCATGATGTGCCTTATTCGGTACTCGAAAAAAAACAGACCTTTATTGCCCCAGCGGGTTCGCCTGAGAACAGCAGCAACAACCGTATTATTCATGGCGACAACTTGGCGGTACTGAAAAGTCTGTTGCCTGAGTTTGAAGGTCGGGTGAACTGTATCTATATCGACCCACCGTACAACACCGGCAATGAAGGCTGGGTGTACAACGATAATGTGAACGACCCGCGTATCAAGAAGTGGCTGGGCGATGTGGTAGGTAAGGAGGGTGAAGACCTGACACGGCATGACAAGTGGTTGTGCATGATGTACCCACGTTTGAAGCTGCTGCATCGACTACTGGCGGAAGATGGGGTGATTTTTATCAGTATTGATGATAACGAACAGGCAAACTTAAAGCTGGTTTGTGATGAGGTTTTTGGAGCAAAAAATTTTGTAGCTAGTATCCCTGTTGTGACAAATTTAAAAGGCAGAAACGATAAAAAATATGTAGCTTCGTGTCATGAGTATGTTTTGATGTATGCCTATCCTAGTTTTCAGTCATCGGGAATTCCACTTACGGAAGAGAAGATCAAGGAGTTCAAGTACGTTGATGAGGTTGGTAGAAACTATGGTTTGCGCGATCTCAGAAAGAGAGGGGGGGCGGATACTAGAGGGCTAAGGCCGAATATGTTTTTTCCTATTTTTTGGAATAAAAAAACCCAACAAGCATCTTTAAGTCGATCTTCTATTGACGACGTTGAAATTTTTCCAATCAAAAGCAATGGTGACGAAGGGTGCTGGAGATGGGGGCGTGACAGGATAGAGGCACATCTTAATTGGCTACATGCCAAAGAAAACAAAAAATCAAAGACTTGGGGTATGGAATACAGGGTATACCTAGACATCAGTGTCAAGGTTGATGAGCTTGTCAACATCGAAAATCAGGATGAGGACGAGGATGAAGATGAAGCTCTGGAGCGTACATCCAAACCAAAATCATTTTGGTTTGGAAGTGAGTTTTCCAGCGATGGTGGGAAGAAAATGTTCAGGACGATCATGGATCAGCAAACAAATTTTGACTATCCAAAATCTATTGAGCTTATAAAAAGATGTATTCATTTAGGGACAAACAAAAACAGCATCATTCTCGACTCATTCGCAGGATCAGGCACGACCGCGCATGCCGTCCTCAAGCTCAATGACCTAGACGGCGGCAATCGCCAGTTTATCCTCTGTGAAATGATGGACTATGCCGACACCATCACCGCTGAACGGGTACGCCGTGTCATGACTGGCTACGGTGAGGGCAATAAACAAGTGGCAGGTCTAGGCGGTGCTTTTGACTATTACACACTGGGCGAACCACTATTCAACGGTGATTACCTGAACGAAAGTGTCGGAACCGGAAAAATCCGCCAGTACGTCGCCTATAGCGAAAACATCCCACTGGCACAACGCTGTGAAAACAGCCCCGTTAGCCCCTACTTGCTGGGTTTGAACACAGACACCTCATGGATTTTTTACTATGAACCTGAGCGTGAAACCGTCCTCGATGCCGAATTTCTCGGCACACTCAAGTACCGCGCCAATGGCTTTACAGTACCCGCCCACAGCATCATCTATGCCGATACCTGTGTACTGACCAAAGCACAATTGGAACGCTTTGGACTGCGCTTTAAGAAGATTCCGCGTGACATTACGCGGCTGTAATGACCGTCTTTCATCAGCCCCTTGTCATCGGTCAATTCTGCCGCGCTGAACATCATTGAGGATATAGCCACATGGAACTGAAAAACTACCAAGCTGAGGTCATCGCCGACCTCAAAAACTACCTGTTCTACCTGAACCAGACACGCCAGCTAGAACACGCATTCGTGCAACACTGGCTCAATAAACCGTCAGGCATTAGCTACGACACCAAGCCGTATAAAAACACCATCGGCGGTGTACCGCACGTTTGCCTCAAAGTCCCTACGGGCGGTGGTAAAACCTTTTTGGCGGTCAATGCACTACACCCCATCATGGAAAGTCTACTGGAGCTTGCCCCGTATCGCCCCACGTTTGTTGTCTGGCTTGTACCATCGCGTACAATCTTGCAGCAAACCTACCAACAACTGGTTGAACCGCAAAGCCCCTATCATCGCAAACTGTCACAGCACTTTAACGGTCGGGTGCAGGTCTACCAAAAAGAAGACCTACTGATGGCTTCTGGCTTTAATGCCGATACCGTCAAACGCGGTCTATCCATTGTGGTCATGACCTTTGCCAGCTTGCGGGCTAAAAACAAAGATGACCGCAAAATCTTTGAAGGCAACGGCAACTTGTATTCGTTCACACTCGGTCAAGCGGAAGACAAGCTGCTGGTCAATACTGACCTGCCCGACCGTGACCCTGATAGCTTGATCAATGTGATTCGCAGTCTTAACCCGGTGCTGGTGGTGGACGAAAGCCACAATGCTGAAAGTGAACTCTCGGTCGAAATGCTCGGCAACCTGAATCCTTCGATTATCTTGGATTTGACCGCTACCCCACGCAACAACAGCAACATCATTTCGTTTACCGATATTGGCAAGCTCAAAAACGCCAATATGGTCAAACTGCCGATCATGGTCAAAAACCTGACCCAGAAAAATGAAGTGCTGGAAAATGCGATCGGCTTACGCGCTGCGCTAGAGCGTTGGGCAGTGGATGAACACGCCCAAGGTGCGCCCTATGTTCGACCGATTGCCCTACTGCAAGCCGAATCCAAAGGCAAAGAAGATGCACAAACCTTTGAGTTGGTGAAAGAGCAACTGCTCGAACTGGAGATCCCAGAATCCCAGATTGCGATTAAAACCGCCAATGTCGATGAACTCAAGGGTGTGGACTTGATGAGTCCCGATTGTCCGATCCGCTATATCATCACCGTGAATGCACTCAAAGAAGGTTGGGATTGTCCATTTGCCTATGTGCTGGCAACCATCGCTGATAAAAGCTCAGTGGTCGATGTCACCCAGATTCTCGGTCGGATTCTACGCAAGCCGCACCAATACCACTTTACCCAGCATAACGGCTTGAACAACGCCTATGTCCTCACGGCCAGTAGCAAGTTTCAAGATGTGCTGACAGGTATTGTGTCAGGACTCAATCAGGCCGGTTTTAGTGACCATGACTATCGGGTACTGCCCACTGTTGCACCCGTTGAGCCTGTGGTACAGCCTAAACCAATGCAGCAACTGACCCTAGACGAACAGCAGCCCTTGCTGCCGACCCCTGCCCAACCCGTCTCAGACGGACAGGATGGACAGTCAGACGCTGATTCGGCGCTCACCGATTCGACCACATGGACAGCCCCTACGGTCGATCCCGACTTTTCAGGATATTACGCACAAGGGCTACAGAC
>JBAQKP010000323.1:0-5474 GCA_049301135.1 Moraxellaceae bacterium
GCGTTAACCAAACAAATCAACGCTGATTTTGGTAGCCTTGCCAAGTTGCAAGAGCAGTTTAATGCGGCTGCCGCGACGCGTTTTGGTTCAGGTTGGGCATGGCTGATCGTCACGCCAGAAGGCAAACTGGCGGTCGCTTCCACTGCCAACCAAGACAATCCGCTGATGGATGTGGCCGAGGTTAAAGGTACACCGATCTTGGCACTCGATGTCTGGGAACACGCTTACTACCTGAAGTATCAAAATAAACGCGCTGACTACAGTCAGGCATGGTGGAAGGTGGTGAACTGGAACGAAGTCAATAAGCGTTTTGCTGAGGCAAACGCCAGCAAAATGTCTGATGCAACACATGCACATCAAGCTCAGTAATCGAGGGTTGCTGTACTAGCAGGCGATACTCTAACGTCGAACCGAAAAAATCCGCTAAAATTAGCGGGTTTTTTGGGTTTAACAGTTGGCGGTAGCGATGATTCATGTGATTTTATTTCAACCGGAAATCCCTGCAAACACGGGCAACGTGATTCGATTGTGTGCCAACACCGGTGCGCAACTGCATCTGATTGAGCCACTGGGCTTTAGCCTTGAGGATAAAATGCTGAAGCGAGCCGGACTCGACTATCACGAGTGGGCAAAAATGCAGGTCTGGCCGAATCTCGACGATTGCTTAGCGCAGGTTCGCGCGTTGGGGGTAACCGCAATTTTTCCGCTGACCACCAAAGGCCAATCTTCACCGTTTGAACAACAATTGAATCGACCCGTGGCGTTTTTATTCGGCTCAGAAACCAGTGGATTGCCACAGGCGGTGCGTGAGCAGTTCCCTTTCAGTGACTGGCTGCGTCTACCGATGCAGCCCGAGTCACGGAGTTTGAACCTATCCAACAGCGTGGCCGTCATGGTGTATGAAGCATGGCGACAACAGGGATTTTTGGGTGGCTTGCCGCACGCTTAAACGCCAACCGAGTTGAATCATTCAAAACGGCGCAATGCCTCGTCACTCATTCACTGATCCGCAGTTGTTGCGCCTCACGCGCATCCAGCGGCGTGGCAGCAAGATCCTCCGCTTGAATCAGCACAACCGGTACAAAGCGGACTTGTAAGCGGGTCGGGCTGTGTTTGACCGAGGGTTTGAGTTGCTGTTCAAGCTGCTTGATTTGGTTGGCGGTTGGTAGTTGATCGCCGCGCACCACAGCGCGCACCAGCACATCATCAGGCCGTTGCACAAACTGTGTATTAACCAGTACATTATTGCCTTGCTCAAGTTGTTGTTTGAGCTGTTGTGTAATGGTGGACTGATAACGCTGCGTACTGAGCGTTGCCATCAGATTCACCGTCAAATAGACCGCCAGCAGCAGCAACAGGCTCAAACTGATCAGGTTTCTTTTGACAAATGCCCAATGGGTATTGGCCAAATCCTCGTCATTGAGTCGCCGAAAACCAGTCATCCAAAGCACTAAAGAAGAGCTAAATTGAATTGCCACCATGTTGGTAAAGGCCAACAGCAGCGCACCAGCCGCCAGCTTCCATTCCAAATGTGCCAGTAACAACCCACCTGCCACCAAGGGTGGAACCAGTGCCGTCGCCACAGCAACCCCTACCACTGCCACTGATAGTCGTGGCGACACCGAGGCAAAAGCACCTGCTGCACCGCCTGCCAGCGCGATCATCAGATCCATCACATTCGGTTTGGTACGCGCCAAAATCTCAGCAGTCATGGGGACATCGTTGTGCAATATCCCCAAAATCACCCCAATCCCCACCACTGCACCGATGCCGCCAAGTAAGGTCAATAACGAGGTACGCAGCAAGATCATCCGATGGTCGATCAGTGCCAACGCCACGCCGGAAATCGGCCCCAACATCATCGCAACCAACATTGCCCCAATCACCACCGCAGGCGAGTTTGCCAGTAAGCCATAGCCTGCGATGACGGCAGACAGGGTATTCATGATGTAAAAGGTTTTTGAGGGCAGTGCGCCTGCTTCAATACTCAGGCGTACTGCTTTGTGATCGATTTTTCGTTCGGATTCGCGCTTGGCTTGCTTATAGCGCAGTTTGGCTTTGAGTCTCTCGTACTTACGCTGTTCAGGGGTATTGTTGAGGTGCAGGGTAGGGTCGTCCGCACGCGCACGACGCTCAACAATATCCGGTTTTGGCAGTTTAGATTCGGTCATGCACGACTCAGGTCAAAAAAATCAATCCCACATTATAAATGGCGGCAGCATTTTAAATAGCAGAATCTGTGCACAGCCATAGAAGCATAGGAGCCCGAGTGTGGCCTGTTCAGGGTGCCTCAGCCTCATACGCTGCTTGTTTTAAGGCGTTTAAATCCAGTTCAGATGAACATAGTGCGGCAAACTCATAGGCAAAACCGCGCAGCAGATGTCCGCGCCGAATCGCAATCCACGTGGTATTCAGACCAAACAAATCAATATCCAGTTTTACCAGACGTCTATCACGTTCAGGATCGAATGCAATCGACGCGACAATCCCAATCCCCATACCCAATTCGACATAGGTTTTGATCACATCCGCATCAAGGGCTGACAACACAATGTCAGGGGTTAAACCAGCATGTTTAAAGGCTGCATCAATCTTGGAACGCCCAGTAAAGCCGCCGTGATAGGTGATCAGTGGCCATTTGGCCAGCTCTGCTAAAGTCACGGTTTGATAGTGTGCTAACGGGTGGCCTTTCGGAACGATAATGCTGTGCTGCCACTGATAGTAGGGCAGCCCGAATAAGTCATCTTCGCCACTTAAGGCTTCCGTTGCAATCCCAATATCCGCTTCACCCCGCAGCAGCATTTCAGTGATTTCGGTTGGACTAGCCTGCTGTAAAATCAAATGTACCTTCGGAAACGCCGCTTTAAACCGCGCCACAATCGGCGGCAAGACATAGCGTGCTTGGGTATGCGTCGTGGCAATGGTGAGTTCACCTTGATCTGCCTTGCTAAACTCATCGGCCAACTGCTTTAAGTTGCCAGCATCGGTCAGCATGCGCTCAACGATTTTGGCCAAGCCTTGTCCAGCATCGGTTAAGCCGAGTAGCCGTTTACCTTTACGAATGAACAATTGTACCCCAAGCTCATCTTCAAGGTCTCGAATGTGCTTGCTGACACCGGATTGCGAGGTATGTAATGCATTCGATGCAGCGGTCAGATTAAAGTCTTGCCGCACGGTTTCCCGAATAATACGCAGTTGTTGGAAGTTCATGGCAGCACCAAAATCAAATCAATCAATAGCGGCTAGAGTAGCAATCCATCTTTATTCTTTATATGTATTTTTTTATAAATACTTAGCATAAAAAAATATATAGTACAACATGGCTGGATAAACCGTGACTTAGTTCACAAAAAAGATCAACGGTTGCTCAAATTGACTGAATGGACGGATCACTGGGTCGACAATTTTGTATAAGTATTGTTGGGTTTTGAGTTGGTCGTCTAGTATATTTTTTGCGCAATCAAAGCAATTGACAATCTAAGCCTTAATAGATATTTTTGTGTCAGCAGCAACGGTTATCTGCTGTCATACAATTGGCTGATACGGCACATCTGGAAGATGCGCGATCATGTGTCGGTGATGTCAACCCCAAAACAACAATTATGACACGTGTTCATGTCC
Organism: Moraxellaceae bacterium; assembly: GCA_049301135.1. Lineage (GTDB taxonomy): Bacteria > Pseudomonadota > Gammaproteobacteria > Pseudomonadales > Moraxellaceae > JAYXXU01. Next base: position 3,622 of record JBAQKP010000323.1, read on the forward strand.
GTTTAAGGTTGAGATTTTAAGGTAAGGAAGCCGACCACGCAGCTGTCACACCCGTTTATTGTATAGGTGTTGATTGCTAAAGCCCTGTTTTATTTAAAGGTCGACTGTTATGAACTCTATTCAAGAGCTAAACCTGAACGAAATCGAAGAAGTGTCAGGTGGTTTTTTCTTCGGTTGTTTCTCTTTCGTATTCTGTGCACCTAAGCCGGTGTATTGTGCGCCTAAACCAGTCTACTGTGCGCCTCAGCCAACTTGCTACCAGCCGCCAGTATGCCAACCAGCACCAACTTGCCAACCAGCACCATCATGTGGTGTGACCCCGCCAACAGGTGGTATTGAAGAAGCCTAACACTAGTCTGTTGTGTAAAAAGCCGCATTTTGATGCGGCTTTTTATATCTAATTTCCATTACATATCTAGCAGGCTGTATGTATGTCCGAATCCCCATCGCCCGAACGCTCGAAGCCCAGCCTGTTTCGACAGCAAGCGATTGATGCCCAGCAAACGTCCAATCTCGGTCGTATTGTGATGGTTCGTCCGTTTTCGTTTACCGTCATCACGACAGTATCGGTGGTGTTGGGATTGCTGCTGATGTGTTTGTTTTATTTCGGCAGTTACACTCGGCGTACGTCTGTGACAGGTCAGTTGATGCCGGTACAGGGCTTGGTGCGGGTATTTCCGATTCAGACGGGTATTGTGACGCAGCGACAAGTCAAAGAAGGGCAAAGCGTGCAGCAGGGTGAGTTGCTGTATACCATCTCGAGTGAGCGAACTGGCGGTCAAGGTCAAGCGATTCAGGCGCAAATCAGCCAGCAAGTCACTGAGCGTGCGCAGTCTATTCAGATTGAAATCAATAAAACAAAACAGTTACATCAAGACGAATCAAACAATCAACAAAATCGAGTCGTCAGCTTACAACGAGAGCTGGGTCAACTGGACACGTTGATCGATGAGCAGCAACGCCGAGTGAGTTTGGCGCAGCAAGCAGTTGAACGTTATCGAAATTTATCCTCACGCGGTTTTGCGTCGCAAGAGCAGTTACAGTCGCAGCAAGAACAGTGGTTAGATCAAAGTGGGCGCTTGCAATCGCTACAGCGCGAGCGCAGCAGTTTGCAGGCTGAGTTACAACGGCAGCAAAACGAGTTGCAATCACTGCCACTACGACAGCAAGCTTTGATTGCGCCGTTGGCTCGCATGCTGACCCAAACGCAGCAGGAGTTCACTGAAAGTGAAGCGCGCCGCACGTTGCATATTGTTGCACCAGAAGCGGGCGTGGTGACCAATATCCTGTCTGAGGTTGGCCAAGTCACTGAGCCGAACCGCCCGATGTTGGCGATTGTGCCGCAGCATAGTCTGCTAGAAGCACAATTGTATGTGCCGAGTCAGGCGATGGGTTTTGTACGCGAAGGTCAGGCGGTACTGTTGCGTTACCAGTCGTTTCCATACCAAAAATTTGGGCAAGCCAAAGGCGTGGTGACCAGTATTGCGCGTACAGCACTGAGTCCGACCGAGTTGGCAGGCAGTGGTCTCGCGCTGATTCCCAGTTTACAAGTGAGCAATGAGCCGGTGTATCGGATTCATGTTCGACTGGCACAACAGGCGATTACCGCGTATGGGCAGCAGCAGCCGTTACAGGCTGGCATGGTGCTGGATGCAGATATTTTGCAGGAGCGCAGACGGTTGTACGAATGGGTACTTGAGCCGTTATATACCATTTCGGGTCGTCTCTAAGGCGTGGCGCATGTCTACGATTTTTTGCGGAAAATAACTCATGTCTTTGATTGATCAGCTTGCCTTTAGCAATGCCGGAAAACTGCCGGTTTTGTTGCAGACCGAAGCCACTGAGTGTGGGGT
>JBAQKP010000324.1:0-18260 GCA_049301135.1 Moraxellaceae bacterium
CAGACAGAACCGTGTGCGGTGTGCGTGTCAACATCAGATAAACTCCACGGTGAAACGAATCTTACAGGTGACAGTGTTTTTGGTCAGTGACAACACCAAGAGACCAAGAGCTATAGCGATACCAATACTAAGAGCCGTAGCTCGTCAACTTCGGCGGATGCTAAAGTTTTTGAGACAAAACTTAAAATAAGAATTTGGCAGTTGCTTAGCACTTTTGAAGATAACGCTAGGCATACTGATAAAGCCGCCCGCACATATCACGGGGAGGCGGTTGTAGCGCAGATCGGTCTGGTGTTTGGATCGCGTTGAGTAATGCAGGCCACGCTCCAAAACCAGACGCCACGTTGACATGACCGGCACGTCCGAGGTTGGTCAGTTTGGCGCCCCATAGATTTGCCCAAAACACGGCGCGATCAAATGCAAGCCATGGATCATTTTCACTCGCCCAAATCTCTAAGGCTGGGTGAATCCGACCCTGTGGCAGCAGGTCAGCAATACCGAACTGATTACCTTGCCGACAACCAGATGCGCTAAACCGATTCGGTTCAGCGGGTGCGACCAAAATCACCCGTTGTACTTTAGTGGCCAATTGAGGCGCAGCGGCCAAGGCAGCAACTGTTGCAAGACAGCCAAAGCTGTGCGCCACGAGGATTGTTGGCTCAGTTTGGTTACGCAGCGCGGCCAGTATTTGATCGCGCCATTGTTGCAAAACAGGTTGATGCCACTGCTGTTGAACACGTTCACTCGGCAAGCCTTGCTGTTCCAGCCATGTTTGCCAATGTGAATCACCACTGCCACCGTAGCCGGTCACCATTAACAGTTTCATCAACCTGCGCTCCTGCCTCAATCACTTGATCAACGCGCCAAGCGGCTATTGGCCTCGACGATCTTGTCAAAGATGCCACCGTTGGCAAAATGTGTTTCGGTTGCCTTCGTCCAGCCACCAAACTCTTTGTCAATGGTGAACAGCTTTACCGGCAAGAACACATGCTTGTAGCGTGCAGCAACTTCGGGATTACGTGGCCGGAAATAGTGCTTCGCTGCCAGTTCTTGACCGACAGGGCTGTACAGGTAGTTGAGGTAGCCACGGGCGAGGTTTTCTGTGCCATGTTTTTTAGCATTTTGCTCGACCACTGCCACCGAGGGTTCGGCCAAAATCGAGATGCTCGGCACCACGATTTCAAACGCACCTTTTTCCAGTGAGCGGGTCGCCAAATGTGCTTCGTTTTCCCAACTGATCAGCACGTCGCCGATGCCACGTTCGGCAAAGGTGGTCAGTGCGCCACGCGCACCTGAGTCCAGCACTTTGGTGTTGGCGTAGATGCCACGCACAAACTCTTGGGCGGTCGCATCAGTGCCACGCGGTTGTTTTTTTGCCCATGCCCAAGCCGCAAGGTAATTCCAACGCGCACCACCTGAGGTTTTCGGATTTGGCGTGACCACTTCGACACCAGCTTTGGTCAGGTCGCCCCAGTCTTTAATGCCTTTAGGATTGCCTTTACGCACCAAGAACACGATGGTCGAGGTGTACGGTGCGGCATTGTTCGGCAGTTTGGATTGCCAGTTCTTCGGGAGTAGGCCGCTGTTCTGCGCAATCGCATCAATATCGCCACCAAGTGCCAGCGTGACCACATCGGCTTCAAGGCCGTCAATCACGGCGCGGGCTTGCTTGCCAGAGCCGCCATGTGATTGCTTAAAATTGACCTCTTCGCCGGTGCGTTGCTTCCACCATGTGCCGAACGATTGGTTGTATTCGTCGTACAGTTCGCGAGTTGGATCGTATGAGACGTTGAGGAATTCGGTGGCGGCTTGTACGTTGCCGAGGCCGATTGAGGCGATAATCGCAATGCCTGCCCACTGCTTAAACTTAATTGACATGATTGGCTCCAAAGGTGTGATCTGAATCATGCCGCCGATCATAGTCAGTCTGAATTGTGCTGAGAACGACGCATTTTTGCTTTGATTAGCATAAAAAAAGCATAGGATTTTTTTCGAGGGTGTCTGATTCAGTCGCCAGAGGTGACATGGATTTTATTTGCATAAACAAAGATTTTTTTGGTATTTCTCAAATCCCAACACGGTTTGTAGGCTGTGCGTCTTGTTGTATTCGGCTTTTCGAATGCGACGTGATAGATGAAGGGGAGATGTTATGCGTGGTTTATCGTGGATTCAGCAGCGGATTGTGATCGGTCTGGCTGTGGGTTTTTTATTGAATACAACATCAGCACTGGCCGATACCGCCAGCACCAAAGGCGGTCTACAGATCAAGTCCACAGATGGACAGTTTGAGGCGAAGCTGGGTGGACGACTGAATCTGGATGCGATTTATTTTATTGATGAAGATGATTTGGCCAGTGTCGATAAAACCAACAGCACTGTGTCGTTTCGGCGCGCCCGCCTGACCTTACAAGGCAAGGCTTACGACTGGCAGTACACCTTTGAAAATGATTTTGCTGGGCAAAGCGGCACAACTGGCAGCGGCTTCCGTGATGCGTGGATTGGTCGCAGCATCCTCGGCCATGACGTCAAAATCGGTCAAACCAAAATCTTTCGCGGTCTAGAAGAGCTGAACGGCTCAAATCACATGGTATTCCAAGAGCTTCCAACTATCGGTGCCGGTGGCCTGTTCCGTGCGCGTCAAATCGGTGTTTTTGCCGAAAAAGACTTTAAAGGCGGCGGCTACGGCGTATCGGTGTTTAACACGCGTGAAACGGGAACTGCTGCATCACAGGGTTTGGGCTATAACGCGCGTGGCTTTATCTCACCGATCAATGCTGATGGCAAAGTCCTCCATCTCGGTGTGACGGGCACAGTCGAGCGTAATCCTGTGGTCAATGATCCAGCCGCCAACATCGTCGCCGGTGGACGCCCGACCTCAAACGACTGGCGGATTCGTCCACGTGTCGTCGGTGTGAATAATGGCCTACGGCCGGTGTTGGTCGGTGACAGTGAAGCGCAAAAATCCATCACAGTCGAAGCGGCGGGTTTGATTGGTTCGGTATACGCACAGGCTGAACTGGCGCGCAGCACCCATGACCGCGTCAACTCAGCAGGTGCATCTTTGCCATCTGAAGATGTGGATGCCTTTTATGTGCAAGGGACGTATATCCTGACCGGCGAAAGCAAACGCTACAACGCCAAAAAGGGTTTATTTCAGTCGCCAAACGTGAAAGACAGCGGTGTGATTGAGTTGAAAGCACGTTTTGAGCAGACCAAAAACCGCGACACCAACGCCGAAGCCACCCAGTACATCGTCGGGGCAAACTATTACTTTAGCCCGACCACCCGTGCGCTGTTTGAATACGTCGATGGTTCATTCCAACCAGCGGGCAGCGCTCCTGAACAAAACGCCAGTGCCGTGCAAGCGCGTTTGCAGTTTAATTTCTAAATTTAAAAAACTTAAAACCAGTTGTTTGGGAAAGATCAGACTTTCCCAAGCAACACTGTAAATCAACGCGGCCACAGTGTCGGTTCAGCCCGCCACACCAGCCCAACGCTACTGATCAGTTCCGACTCTGGTCGAGTTTGATCTTCGATCACCGCAGCATTTAGCGTGACTCGTTGCTGTGCCATCACCGGCAGCGTATAGCTGAACAACACCCCAAAGCGCTTTGGGGTCACATCGTTGTCCAGTAGCCCCGCATCACGGGCGACCACTCGCGCATTTAAGCCCTTGATCTCATGCTGAATACTCAGCGTTTCAGCGCGTAAGGTCATGCTCAAATGATCCGTCCACGCATAGCCAACATCAACCAGACCACCATATAAATCCCCTTGATAATCCACCAGTCCATTCACGCCGTTGAGTGCACCGCGTTCCTGTCGCCACATCGCATAACCTTCCAGTGAGAATGCAGATTCAGTCGGCTGCCAGCGACTACCCAGCCACACCAGATTGGCGTTACCATCGACACAGGTCAGGCTGCGACCACACGCCGAAATATCGGTATCATGGGTGTGTGGCAGTGGCACATCGCTGTTGTCACGGGTGGATTCTCGAATCAGATCCGGCACATGTAGTAAACCTGCACTGATGTTGATCTCCCGATACGTCGTATTTGCGCCCAGCGACCACAGCGCGACATTGCTGATATTTTGGCCTGCATCTTGGCCTTGCCCACCACGATAGGCCGGCGCACGAAACGCCCCCACACGCACACGTTGTTCGGTCGTACCGTATTGCAGCATCGCGCCATCGGCATGCCAGTGATCATCGCCAAGCAAGCCTTGCATCAGCAAGTCAGCGACCGGCCAAGCGGCAGGCTGTTCGGCGGGCAGGGGATTCATCCGACCCAGATCAATTCGCAGTTGCGGCTGGATCTGCCAACCGAGCCGGATATGGTCGGCCAGCAATTTTTGCTCTTGATCGCTATACGCCCAAGCCGCTTCAACGTCGATATTTTGGCCATATAACGTGCGATTACTGCGCAATCCAAAACCTGAGCGACCGTAAAGCCAGTCGTCTTGGCGTAGCGGTGCAACCCCAGCCAGCGGCAAGCTGGCACTGGTCTGCGAATCCACATTCAAGCGTCGTACATCCAGTTGCAGCGTGGCGTGTACCGCACCTTGCGCCGTCGGCTCAAGGTTAGGGTGTGCGAATAACGCTGGACTGGCCAGCAGTGCTGCCAGCGCGAGTGGCAAAAGGATTGGCAAAGCGCGGATTGGTTGCAATCGTGTCATCGGTTAACGCCTTTAAAAACGCCACAATATCGGCTTGTTCAGCTTGGGACAGATCAATCTGCACAATCAGATCATCTAAATGAGGATTGGTACGGCCATCACCGGCCAATGCGCCTTCGGTGATCACGCGACCACCCGCCGCATAGTTGGCCACCACGTCTTCTAGGGTGGCCACACTGCCATCATGGTTATACGGCGCGGTCAGCTCGACATTGCGCAGGCTTGGCGCACGGAATTTGCCCATATCGGACAGTCGCTCGGTCAGCTCAAACACACCACGATTGTCGGTCGGATACGCGCCCTTGCCATCGAGGTTATACAGGCCAGTATTGTGAAAAGTGGTTTCGACAAACCGACTGCCCGCATGCACCACTTGGTTGTTAAAGTTAAAGCTGCCATGACAGTGGAAGCATTCGGCTTTTTCACCAAAAAACAAATCCATCCCACGCTGTTCACTGGCGCTCAGTTGCACTTCCTGCCGTTGCATCCGATCAAATTTGCTATTAGCACTGATCAGACTGCGCTGAAAACTGGCAATCGCTGCAATGATGTTTTGGATTTGAAACGGCTGTGCCTCACTGGGAAATGCCTGTTGAAACAACGGCGCATAAATCGGATCAGCCTGAAAACGACCGATGATTTGTGGCAAATTGGCATCGGTTAAGCCCATTTCGACTGGATGATCGGCAAACAGCGGCACTTCCATCTGCTTTTCTAAGCTCAAAAGTGATGGATTCGCCCACGTCAAGGTCGGGCTATACACCACATTAATCAGGCTTTGGCTATTGCGTGGATGTCGTTCAGCAGTCGAACCGATGGCCACTGTACGCCCATCAGTAAAGGCTTTGCTCGGTTGGTGGCAACTGGCACAGGACTGCGTGCCATTCCCTGATAGTTTGCGGTCATAAAATAAATGCCGTCCAAGCTCTACTTTTTCAAAGGTCATTGGGTTGCTGTCCGGCACGCGTGGCACCGGAAAAAACTCGGGTAAATTCCACCACCATGCGCCGCTGTTCGGATTGGTATCCTGTACCGTAGTTTCACTGCCGCCACAGCCAGACAGGGCGAGTAGCCCTGCCAGACCGAGCAGCGTGATTCGTGCAACACGGGCAGGCCGAGCCAGATCTCGCGTAGCCTCTGTTTGCTGAGTTGCCCGATGTTTTAAGTCGTCACGTTGCATCAGAGAATATCCTTGCTCAGATCAGGGATTCGCTGTGGTTGTGCTGCTCATCGCCAGTCGTGGGCGTAGTCGTGGCTGTGCCGTCGCTTGCCAGTGCACCCGATTTTGGCACTACTTTAAACAAGCCTTGACCATGCCCACCATCAATCGGCTGCCCCGTAGTCAGATTGATTTTGAGTTGGTCAAAAATCGCCACACATTCAGGATCGCCATTAAATGACATACAGCCATTTGCGCCGCCTAAGTCCTCAGTAATATTGCTATCAGCCAAGAGGCTACGCACATCGACCGCAATGCGCTGGGTATTGGCGTTAAAAGCATGCGCGTGAAATGCCATCCGATTCGGGCGTGCGCAACTGTCCACTAAACCTGCCGTAGGGTTAGTGCCAGTACAATCAATAGAACCGAGATGAACGTTAAATGTGCTGGCTGGTGTGGTACTTGTGCCAGTTTTTGGCGTGACACCCAAGGTTGGATTGACTTCGAGTTTTAAAAACTTACGTCCGCCACGCCATGCCCAAGACATGGCTTGTACATCCAGTGGTGCAGACTCTGCACTCCAGTTGCTATGGTTCTGCACCAATGGCACGCCAACGGTATAGCCCACACCAGTGTAGTTAGCCTCAGGGACAGTACCGACGATTTTAGCGTTCACTTTTGATGTGCCGCCTGCTTCACCACAAATGTCTGCACCATCTTCTAGATCGATCAACACCACGCCGTCACGTTGCCATTCGTTACTGCTCAGCGTGACCGGCACTTCTTTGTCGTTGGCATCAATCAGATGAATATCCGAGGCATAAAAACGCAGATCGCGCAGTTTGGCAGAGGCGTTGCTTGTGCCTAGACCCGTGATGGTATCGCCACAGTTGACACGCAGATCACCCGCCATGGCCACAAACTCAATCTGAATCGGTTGAGTTTTTACAGTTGCTGCGGGTGCAGTTGTGTTGTCGTCAGAACCCCCACAGCCTGCGAGTAACGCAACGGTTGCCGCCAATACGGTCATTTGAAACACGGTGTTCGAGTGGTTAGACATATTAAAAAACTCAGTGTTTAAATATTAATAGGTGAGTAAAAACCTACCGATTAATATTTAGTATTAAAAATCAAAAAATGACGATTTCATTGAGTTAAACTAAAATAGGTGGCGCACGGCTTTGTGGAATCAAACCACGCAATGAACTGAGTGCGTGGTTTGTCGTATTTGAAAAATCTGCCTGAGCCAAATCAAAAAATGCAACGGCTTGCAACTGCGCTTCTGGCACAGGCGGCAACACCGAATGACCAATCAACAAACAGAATCCGCATTGCGCGCTATCCATCGCATGATGATTGGTTGTGGTTGCACTGTCTGCCGTGTGGGGCGGCGCAGTGCTCGGTGGAGTCAGATGGTCTTGGGTAATCAGTTGTTTTTTATTTTTTTTATTGGTGTTGTGCTGGCTGTGATGTGCATGCGGATCATTTGCGCGATTTGCCTGAGTAGATGCATGCAGCAGATGCATTGCATGTTCAGCATCACCATGTGACTGATCGTTAGCATAGTCATGTGGCGCATGCGCAAGTGCTGCTGCCGCGACCACATCGGCGAGTTGTACACAGACCCCATGACCGACCGACACTTGATCAGAAAAAATCGGCGTCAAAAACACCGAGATCTGCATCAGCCATGCGGCCAATGCAAACCAAATGCCGGTGCGTTTGATTGTGCTCAACGATTTGCCTCATGCTGATATGGATTAATATCAGTTCAGCCCAGATTAAAAATCAGCGCTATATTAATAGATTATGAATGTCAAATCTAGTCATACAAAATCAGCAGTTCGTGCACAGGTGATGGCGTGTGGTTTAACCGGTGATTGGGTACGCCATCTCGTACATGATTTGAGGTTGATTTTTTAGCGATCGAACCGGCGAGTGGTAATGACGGCGCTGGTATTAGGCTCTATACTGCCGACAGTCTGGCCTTTGATGCTGACCAAAATAAACACCTGCTGCACGATGTTGCGGCCAATGCAGGTGCACCGATAACGCTCCGCTGAGGATCATCCCATGAATATGCCCGTCAACCCGTATACCGTCACGCGCAGTCGCACGCTCTCCGCCGATGAGCTGGCGGCGTTTGGTGCGGCAATCGATCAACTCTATCAACGTACCCGTGCCGATCTGGGGCAACGCGACGCCGAATATGTCTATCGGGTGCGTAATTTTGTACGGCATAGCGAAATCGCTGGCCGAGCGCTGTTGATGTTTGCCGGTTGGTTGCCACCGGCATGGCTGACCGGCACGACGTTGCTGGGTTTGTCCAAGATCGTCGAAAACATGGAGCTTGGCCATAATGTCATGCACGGTCAATATGACTGGATGAATGAACCGAGCTTGATGGGCGCAGGCTATGATTGGGACAATGTCTGCGCGGGCAACGCATGGAAACACACGCATAACTACGAACATCACACCTATACCAATATCATCGGCAAAGACCGTGATCTCGGCTATGGCACGCTACGGATCAGCGAAAAACAACGCTGGTATCCACAGCATCGCTACAACTTATTGTTTACTGCTGCGTTGGCGGTCGGGTTTGAGTGGTTTGTTGGGGTGCATGATCTGCAACTGGATCGCTACATTATCGGTAAGCGCAAGTGGAAAGATCTGACTAAAACAGTCGAGTGGCAGGAATTTGTCCTGAAAGCCCGTCGCCAAGTGATCAAAGATTATGTGTTTTTCCCAGCAATTGCGACTGTCAATGCGGTGCCAGTACTAGCGGGTAACGTGACCGCTAATCTGATGCGTAATGTCTGGGCGTGGGCGATTATTTTTTGTGGACATTTTACCGAAGAAGTCGAAGTATTCGAGGACAAAGGCGAAGCCGAAACGCGTGCCGAATGGTATGTGCGGCAGATTCGTGGTTCGAGCAATATTCGTGGCGGTCGCTTGCTGAATTTTTTTAGCGGCAATCTCAGTCACCAGATTGAGCATCATTTATTTCCTGATATTCCCGCCAATCGCTACAAGGAGCTTGCGCCTGAAATTCGGGCGTTATGTGCGCAATATGGTCAGCACTACAGTACCGGCACATTTAGTCAGCAACTGCGTGGTGTATTGACGCGGCTTGCTCTGATGTCGTTACCCGATCAAAAGCGCAGTCAGCTTGAGTTGCGTGTACATCGGGTCAAGCGTTGGTTTAAACGTGCCTAACCGTTCCATTCATGCCTGTAAAGGACGAACAGATTGGTCATGGGTGACTTATTGACTCCAAGTCATCCAACGATCAATACCGCAAAAACGTCACGGATGACGTTTTTGATCTTGAGCTTCACGTTGCATCGGGCGACTGTATCCGCCAAAGCGTATCGGTTTGGTCATGTGGTCTGTTATGATCGGTGCAAAGGCCAATCGGCTGAAGCAACAGGAGCAGGCATGTCCGGCACGATTTGGAATATCCCTAACATCCTGACCTTGGCACGGATTGTCCTCATTCCCGTGTTTTTGTTGATTGCCTATTGGCCGCCTGCGATTGGGGTGTACGGGCATGAGGGAAGTTTATTTCGGCATGGATTGCTGACGGGGTTGTTTATTTTGGCGGCGCTGACCGATTGGCTGGATGGCTATCTGGCACGGGCGCTGAATCAGACCTCGGCATTTGGGCGGTTTTTAGATCCGGTTGCGGATAAGTTGATGGTGGCGGCAGCGTTGGTGGTGTTGGTGCAGTGGCACCCAAACATCAGTATGGCGTTTGCGGCGATTGTAATTATTTCGCGCGAGATTACCATTTCAGCGTTGCGCGAGTGGATGGCGGAACTGGGTCAGCGTACTAGTGTGGCAGTGTCTTCTATCGGCAAGTTAAAGACCACCTTTCAGATGGTGGCGATCAGTGTATTCTTACTCAATTGGCAGGCGATTGAGCCGCTGGCGTATGGACTGTTGTATGCGGCGGTGTTGCTGACGCTGTGGTCAATGGTGATTTATCTCAAAGCGGCTTGGCCGTATTTAAAGCAGCCTTGAGTGGCTGCTGCATCCTAGGACTTATTGACTTCTATCAGCTTTGAGTGCTCAGATAGGGTGGGAGTCGGTTCGATAAGTCTTAATTTTACAAGCTCTGAACTAACCGCACTTTGGGTGCGCTGTAGTTGGACTGACATTTGGTTAATAGACATTCCTTGTTTGAACATTGTAATTAAGTCAATTCTTAACTCCTCTGACCAAGGGAGTCCGGCATTTTTTGGTCGCCCTTCTCTTTGGTTATCTAATTGCTTTTCTTCGAGAGTTTTTTTTGGGTGATTTGGTTGCTTAGTGTGTTCAAGTAAGGCGAATAGCGCTCTAATAATTTCAGCATGGTTATGAAGACTGCTGTCTGGTAGTTTCTCACCTGTTATCGGATCAATCCCGTTTGCTAATTTTTTCACGATTTCTCTTGCTTGCAGAAGTTGCACTTTTTATCCCCTTGAATATTAAAAAATAAGCTTGTGTTTATTAAGCCGCAGTCCGCACAGCAGCTTTTATAGCATATAGTTAGCACACAACCCAAGTTTTTTGAGGGTCAGTCAACCTAGCCTTTCTGCCAAAAACATCTGATATTTCTTCAGATTAGACTTCAACACAAATGGAATGCCCAGCCATGCTGCCATGCCAAAATAACTATTAAAAATGAGCAAAACCGCCGCTGTGATAAACATCATCAACAACACCTGTGCATTACTAACTCCCAAGCGCACCAGCAAAAAACCACAAAATAACGAACACGGAATCGACAGCACAATCAAACCCAGCGGCAGATATTCCAGAGCCATCTCGGTGAAATCGCGTGACACCTCTAAACTGTATAACGTCCCCGTGATCACAAACACCAATACCGCCAGATAGACCAGCAGCAAGGCGACACGATTGGTTTTTTCGGCTAAAGCAAGCATTAGGGCACTATTCCTTGGGGATCACGAAACCATGTTTCAGCCAGCAATACAGCGGCCATCGCATCGGCAGAAGGTAGTTTACCACGTCGCGTTTGACCGATTTGCGTCACCCGTTCGCGTGCATCACGGGTAGACAGACGTTCATCGACCATCCAGACGGGCAGGTTGGTTTGATGACTTAGACGGCGTGCAAATTTGCGCGCACGGCGTGATAATTCTGACTCACTGTCATCCATATTTAGCGGTAAACCGACCAAGCACGCCTGCGGCTGCCATTCGCCAATCAGCTTAAGCAGTTGTTCCCAGTTGGGAATGCCGTCTTTCATCGGTAGCAATGGCAACGGGCTGGCGGTACCCAGTAAGGCTTGGCCAAATGCCACGCCCATCTTCTGACTGCCAAAATCAAACGCCATCACTCTTTGTGGCTGATCTGGTCGCTGTGGCTGCGCAGATGGCTGTGCCGAGTCGGTTGCGCCGTCGTCAAGCATGCCCAATCTCAGGCGATAACCAGTCCATATTCACCCCGATTTTGGCCGCAGCAGCGCTCCAGCGTTGTTCATACGGCAGATCAAACAACAACGACATATCCGGCTCACAGATCAGCCAGTCACCGCGATTGATTTCGGCTTCGAGTTGTCCGGCTGTCCAGCCGGAGTAACCGAGCATGATTTGATAGTTGCCCACGCCCTCATTGTGGGCAATCGCGTCCAAAATATCCTTGCTGGTGGTCAGGCAGACGTTTTCGCTGACCGCAATCGACGACTGCCAAACCGGATGGCCGGTATGAATCACGAAGCCGACTTCAGGCCGCATTGGGCCACCGTTTAATACGGCGTGTGGCGCAACGCTGTCGGCGGTCATTTGCAGATCAAGTAGCAAGTCACGGATTTGTACGGGACTGGGGCGATTGATGATCAGACCCAATGCGCCCTCGTCATCGTGGCGGGCGATATACACCAAGCTACGCTCAAAAAAATCACCGGTCATCTGCGGTGGCGCGATCAAGCAGCGGTGGGTGAGTGAGGATTTTGACATGGGCACAGCTCCTCAAAAATCGTATTCAACTCTGATTGCAGGCGAAGATAGCAGTTCAATCAATAGGGCAGGCATGCGTCAAGCCTGCACCGCTTGCCCCAACAGGTGTCGGGCATGGTTGAGGGTGCTTTGATTGATTTCAACCCCGCCTGACATGCGCGCCAGCTCCAGCACGCGCTGTTCTGGATCTAAGCTGCGGATATGGCTGGCGGTTTGTTCGCCATGCTGTTTTTCGACCAGTAGATGCTGGTGGCCTTGTGCAGCGACTTGCGGCTGGTGGGTGATACAGACGATCTGCACTTGCTCGCCCAGTTTACGCAACAGCCGACCGACGATTTCTGCCGTACCGCCACTAATCCCCACATCCACCTCATCAAACACCAAGGTCGGTGCTGCAATATACTCGGCATTCATCACCTGCATCACCAAGGCAATCCGCGACAATTCACCACCAGAAGCGACTTTGGCCATGGCTTGCAGCGGCATACCACGATTGGCCGAAAACAGTAGCTCAATCTCGGATAAACCCTGCGCATTCGGCTGGTTTAACGGTTTAAATTGAAATTCAAAGCGGACTTCAGGTAACGCCAACGGCCGCACTTGATCGGCCAATTGTGTGGCCAGTTGCGGCGCGATGGCTTGACGGGCGTGATCGAGTGCGGTCGCGTTATCCTGAAAGTTTTGTGCGGCGGCGCTGACCGCTTCGGCCAGTTGTGCTGCATCGGGTAGGCTAGCGAGTTGATCGAGTTCGGTTTGCCATGCCTGTTGCTGGGCAGAAAGTTCACTCGGCTGTACGCGATACTTACGCGCCAAACGGTGAAACTCACCCAACTGATGATCGAGTTGTTCGAGTTGTGCCGGATCAAGCTCCTGCGCTTGGGCAAACTGGCGGAGTCCGGCCACTGCGTCTTGTAGCAAGGCATGTGCGCTCTGCATCAGGTCGTGGCTACTGGCCAGTGCAGGGTCACGGCTGGCTTGGCTTTCGGTGCGGCGTAATAGACTGCCAAGTTGCTGAATCAAGTTGTCCTCGGATTCGTCCAAACCATCTAGCACGATGGCGGTGTCTTGCATCATCTGGTCAAAGTGGCTCAAGCGGTCGTGCGTTTGCTCAAGCTGTGCATAATCGAGGCCAGCCAGTGCTTCGAGATCTTCAAGCTGTTGGCTCAGTTGTTGTTCACGGGCAATACGTTGCGCCTGTTGTTGTTCGATCTGTTGTTGTTGGCGCAGCAGTTTTTGCCAGTCATGATAATGCTGCTGGACTTGCTGTGCCTGCGGTTCGAGTTTGGCCAGTCGATCCAGCCATTCGCGGGCATAGCTGCTGTGCAGCAGTTGCTGTTGACTGTGCTGGCTGTTCAGTTGCACCAATAACCCGCCGAGCGTGCGCAGGTCCGTTTGGCTGGCGGGGCGGCCATTGATCCATGCTTTGCTGCGGCCATTGCTTTGGATTACCCGCCGCAAGCGTAAGTCTGGGTCGTCCGGATCGAGCAGCTCTTGTTGGGTCAGCCATTCTTGTGCGGCCAGATTGCTGCCGATCTCAAAACTCGCAGTTAGATCAGCTTTATCGTGGCCAAAGCGCACCGCCTGCGCATCGACTCGTTCACCCAAGCAGGCGGATAGCGCATCGAGCAAGATCGACTTACCTGCGCCGGTTTCGCCGGTCAGTACGCTAAAACCCGCCGCAATCTCTAAGTCGAGTTGGTCAACGAGTGCAAAATGATTCAGATTTAAACTGGTCAGCATGAGGAACAAGCCCTACTGTCGATCAACCGATGAATACCGGCATGGTACACCAGCTCTGCCAGAACCGCGATGATTGAACGCCGCATGCCGGACGGTTTGCGCGATGATCCGACGTAATTGTCAGTGCCTATCTTGTCAGTGCCTATCCCCTGTGATGAGCAGGTAAAACAGCGCGACAACCTGTTGCGCAATCTGTGTGGCAGATGCTTGGTTTGCGAGGACAGAGTAGGCTAGAATGCAGCGTCTAGCCACCAGCCTCGCTGCATCAGACTCGATCTGTTGGCGAAACCTACCCAATCTATCGAGTTTGGTATCGCTTGAAGCACACAGGAGCGTCGCGCAATGAATTCAGCACAATTTGACCAAGTGACTGTACTCAAAAAATCAAATATTTACTTTGGCGGGAAGTGCATCAGCCATACGGTACAGTTTGATGATGGCAGCCGTAAAACCATCGGCGTGATTTTGCCATCGGTGGTCACCTTTAAAACCGAAGTACCGGAGCGGATGGAAATCGTGTCGGGCGAATGCCGCGTCACCTTGCCGGATCAAACCGAATCTGAATTGTTCCGTGCAGGTCAGTTCTTTTTTATTCCCGCCAAGACCGAATTTACCATCGAAGCGTTAGAGCCGATTGATTACGTCTGTCATTTTGAAGGCTAATCAGGCAGCCCAAACGCCAATCGACGCGGCGAGTGATTGCTGTTGTTGGAGCGGGATGTGACGAAGAAGTCCGACGCGGTGTCGGGCTTTTTGTTTTTTTAAATGACCTTGGATGTTGATCATGGCAAAACCAGAATATCACTACGGTGTACATGCGGTTGAAGCATTACTGACCGCGCAGCCAGAGCAAATTCTGAGCCTATTTGTGCTGCAAGGCCGTGCCGATCAACGCATCCAGCAGCTGCTACAACTGGCTGCGCCGCATGGCATCGCGATTCAACCGGCCAGTCGGGATGGACTGGCTAAGCTGGCGGATAGCCCACAGCATCAGGGCATTGTCGCAGCAGTCCGGCCACTGCCAACGTTTGATGAGCATGACTTGACGGACTTGGTTGAGGCAAATCCGCAAGTATTATTGTTGGTGTTGGACAACGTGACCGACCCGCATAACCTCGGCGCGTGTATTCGTACTGCCGCAGCGATGGGTGCACAGGCTGTCGTAGTGCCGCGTGATCGGGCGGCTGGACTGACCCCAACCGCGCGTAAAGTCGCCGCGGGTGGCGCTGAGCTGATTAAGTTTGTACAAGTCACCAATCTGGCGCGTACCCTGCAAAACCTGCAAGAACAAGGCGTGTTTGTGGTGGGGACTCTGCTCGATGCGACCGCCAAGCCACTCGACCAAATCGACCTCAACGGCAAGCTGGCCATCGTGATGGGCGCGGAAGACACTGGCCTACGCCGTCTGACCCAAGAACGCTGTGATCAGTTGGCCTATATTCCGATGCAAGGCCAACTGCAAAGCCTTAATGTCAGTGTTGCAGCAGGCATGGCCTTGTATGAAGCGTGCCGCCAACGTCAGCCCCGCTAAATGAAAAATCTGCCGATCGTCACGCCTGATTTGCCCGAAAATTCGCCAGTCCAGTCGTCTGATCCTGATGAAGCACGTCGTCAGTTGTGGATCGGGTACGGATTACTGTTTGCGACGCTGCTGATTTGGGGCAGTTTTACCTTGATCTCGCGGATTGCTGCGACTAATGCACTGACGCCGTGGGATGTGTCCGGCTTGCGCTTTGCTGCGGCTGCGTTGGTGTTGATCCCGATTCAATGGTATCGCGGTCAGTTGCATGTGTTGTTGGATTGGCGGTTGTTTGCGCTGGCCTTGGTCGGTGGGTTGGCCTATGCCAATTTTGCCTATCTGGGCTTTGATCATGCTCCGGCGGCACATGCGGCGATTTGGCTGAACGGCATGTTGCCGTTTTGGATGGCGTTGGCGGCTTTTTTGGTGCTCAAAGAACCGTTTAGTCGAGATATCCAAATCAGCCTATTGCTGATCATGCTGGGTCTGCTAGCGATGATGGGCTTTATGTGGCACGAAAACAGCTTTCATCTCAGTATTGGTGATCTGTTTTTTTTATTGGCATCGGCCTGTTGGGGCTTTTATTCTGCTTATTTAAAGCAGTGGTCATATCCGCCGTGGACAGCCATGAGTGCGGTGGCAATCTGGTCGGCGATTTTATATTTACCTATTTACTTGCTGTTTTTACCGAAAGGTTTGGCCGACGCGAGTTGGACGCAGATTATCGTGCAGTCGGTGTTTCAGGGTTGGTTTGTGGTGATTTTGGCGATGCTAACTTATATTGGTGCGATTGAGCGATTGGGCGCGTTTAAGGCGGGGAGTTTGCTGGCGCTTGCGCCGCTACTGGCGGCACTGGCGGCAGTCCCAGTGCTCAATGAGCCGCTCACGCCTGCACTTATCATCGGTCTGATCGCGGTCAGCATTGGGGCGTTACAGCCTTGGCGGCTGTTTAAAAAGGCTTAAGTCGTCTGGCTGTCGTTGAGCAGTCGCTGATGCAGTATTGCGAGTTTGCCGTGCAAATCTTTCAGACTGCGATCATTTAATATCACATGCGTAGCACGTTGTTGTCGTTCTGCGCGGCTCATTTGTGCCTGCATAATCCGTTGAATCGACTCAGCTGTTTGGCCATCACGCTGGCTGGCGCGGCTCAGTTGCAACGTTTCGGGCACATCAATCAAAATCGTCTGCTGTACCAGTTCATGCTGATTGGTTTCAAACAACAACGGCGACACCAGTAGCGCATAGCTGGACGTTGCACCAGCAAGTTGGCGGATGATCTCAGCACGAATGCGTGGATGGGTAATCGCTTCAAGCTGCTGGCGGACGTTTGGCGTGTTAAAAATATACTCACGCATGGCGGCACGATTCAAAGAACCATCCGTGTTGAGCATGTCTGCACCAAAGGTATCTGCAATCTCAGCCAAGGCAGGCTGACCCAGCGCGACAATTTCACGCGCCACCACATCGGCATCAACGACACTGATACCTTGCGCTGCGAACCAATCACTGGCCGCGGTTTTACCGCTGCCAATTCCGCCTGTCAGGCCAATCGTATACGTCATGATTGTGGATACAGACTGAGATAGGCGGAAATAATCTGATCACCCCACAGTAGCGCGACCCAACCCGCAATCGCAATATAGGGGCCAAATGCAAATGGTAGGTTTTGTTTTTTGACCCGCATAATGATGACGCCGATCACCGCACCGATCACCGAGGAGAGCAGGATAATCAGCGGCAGCATCATTGGACCCAACCACGCACCGAGCGCAGCCAGTAACTTAAAGTCCCCGTAGCCCATGCCCTCTTTGCCTGTCACCAGTTTAAAGACGATATACACACTCCATAATGCCAGAAAGCCTACAACATATCCCCAAATCGCTAGACTTGGTGTCGTGAATAAGCTTTGCGTATTGACCCACAAGCCAGCCGCAGCAAGTGGAAGAGTGATGCGGTCTGGCAACAGCTGGGTATCAAAATCAATGCCCGCCAGCGCAATTAATGCCCACGTCAAGCCGAGTGCCGCCAGCATGCTCAGCGTTGCTCCAAAGCTGACAAACACCAACAGCGACGCCAGCATCGTGCCGAGTTCGACCAACGGATAGCGTAAGCTAATCGCAGTGCCACATTGGCTGCATTTGCCTCGCAACAGCAACCAACTGAGCAGTGGAATGTTTTCATACCAGTGAATCTGATGACCGCATGCGGGGCAGGACGAAGCAGGACGACTGAGGGTTATTGCCGGTTCAGGACTAAACGGCTGCTCAGGGTGCAAAAACAACTGACACTCATTGCGCCAGCCTTGTTGCATCATCTTCGGCATGCGGTAGATCACCACATTTAAAAAACTGCCGACACAGAGGCCAAGTAGGGCAACCAATGTGGCCGCGAGCCAATACTGTTCGGCGATGGCACTGAAGATATCGGTAAGCACTTAGATGACCTGACCCATTTGGAAGATTGGCAGATACATTGCGACTACCAAGCCACCGACCAGCACACCCAAGATTACCATGATCAATGGTTCCATCATTGAGGTCAGACCATCCACAGCTGTATCGACTTCATTTTCAAAGTGGGTAGCGACTTTTTCCAGCATTGAGTCAAGCGCACCAGACTCCTCACCGATTGCCACCATTTGGATGGCCATTGATGGAAACACCCCTGAGGTGCGCATGGCAAAATTTAATTGTGTACCTGTCGAAACTTCTTCTTTGATCTGCATCACCGCATTGCGATAGACTACGTTATTGGTTGCACCAGCAGTAGATTCTAGTGCCTCAATCATCGGTACACCGGCCGCAAAGGTGGTTGCCAGTGTGCGCGCATAGCGGGCAACAATTGCTTTATATACCAAATCACCAAAAATCGGTGCTTTTAGCGCTGCCCGATCCAGCAGATCACGAAATGCTTGGCTGCGTTTTTTGGCTTCTATAAAACTACCAACCACACCGCCAATCACCAGTAGTAAAATCCACCAGTAAGACTGCATCCACTTCGACATCTCAACGACCAGTTGCGTAAATGCGGGTAGGTCGGCGCCGAATGAACTAAACAAATCCTGAAATACCGGCACTACTTTCAGCATGAGCAAAATGGTCACGCCAAGCGCGACGATAATCACCGTGATGGGGTATTTCATCGCTGATTTAATTTTTTGCTTGAGTAACTCACTTTTTTCTTTGTAAATGGC
>JBAQKP010000325.1:0-3665 GCA_049301135.1 Moraxellaceae bacterium
GCACTGAAGCGGTCAAATGGAACTTTACTAAGTTTTTGGTCGGGCGTGATGGCAATGTGATTGATCGTTTTGCTACCGCAACTAAACCAGAAGATATGGCGAAGGATATCGAAAAAGCCTTGAGTGCTTGATCTTTGTTCATTTGATCTGCAATAAGTTTGCCCCCTGCTTTTTAAAGAATGAGCCCTATGTGGCGCAAGGGGGCAGATTGTTTACCAGCGATATTTGTTAAAATTTTCGGGATTTGCCCAGAATTTTGCATTCAGCCAATCCGGCACTTGCTTGTAAGCCAAGATATTAAACTGCCAAATTTGCCAAGGCTGTGCAGTGTTCGAGTCGGTCGGCTGATCCAACTGGCTAAAACCGAGCGCACGCAATTGCTCAGGCATGTCCACCAAGGCCTGATCAGTGACAATCACCAGCACGCGCCGCGCCAACAAATCGCGCAATCGAGTCAATCCTTGCGTCGCCTCAATGGTGCAAACCTCAGTGGACAGATGACAGACCGACAAATCATAGCGCTGTTGGAACGGTAGTTGATTCAGTTGCGTAGGCGGGCAGTGTTGCCATGCGTCTGGCCAAGTGTCGCGCCGACAATCCGCGCCGACCAATAAACCCGATTCAATCGGTTTATCTTGCGCCAAGCGTTCGATCAGCGGCAAAATGTCAAACGGCCATGCGGTCACAGGCAACTCCTTTACGATCAATTGAAGAGCGATCAGTCCACATGCAATATCAAGGCATCTGCCAAAAAATGCGCGCCGAACTGGATGAAACCGTCGAAACCGAAGATGGTCGTCTCGCGGCAGGGGTGGCCTATAGTTTGGTGCTCGATCCGTTTGAATGCAAGCTGAGTCCGTTGCTCGGGCAGTCTGTACAACTCGAGTGGTCTGGCGCGATTCGCTGTCTGTCTTGTGGTGCGGCCACCAAAAAATCCTACGCCCAAGGCCACTGCTATAAATGCATGATTACCAAGGCCAGTTGCGACATGTGCATGATGAAACCAGAAACCTGTCATTTTCATCTGGGCACCTGTCGTGAGCCGGATTGGGCGTTACAAGTCTGTTTTAATCCGCATATTGTGTATCTCGCTAATTCGAGTGCGCTCAAGGTTGGGATTACCCGTCAGGTCAATATGCCGACCCGTTGGCTTGATCAAGGCGCGACCCAAGCGCTACCGATTGTGCAAACTGCCAATCGCTTCTTGTCCGGTGTGATCGAAAAGCTATTTGCGCAGGAGTTGGCCGATAAGACTGACTGGCGGGCGATGCTGCGTGGCGAATCTGAACCGATTGATTTACTCGCGATTCGTGATGAACTACTGGCGCGGTTTATGCCAGAGATTGAGCGCTTACAACATGCATATCCCAACGAAATTGCGCTGCTGCCTGCCGAAACGGTGATGCGGCAGTTTGCGTATCCAGTGCTGGAATATCCCAAAAAAGTCACTGCACATAACTTTGATAAGCAGCCACTGATTGCGGGAACTCTGCTGGGGATTAAAGGTCAGTATCTGATGCTGGATACAGGGGTGTTAAATTTGCGTAAGTTTGGTGGCTATCAGCTGAGTGTCAGCAGTTGAGCGTTGACGGCTAAAAACCAGCACATCCCACCGTTAAAATCGCTAAACTAGTTGCCCTCGGTGAACTGTCTTTTTGCCTGATTTGGAAAATCGTTGATGAAATTTGAAAAATTTGCCCAAGATGGCCGTGCGCGGCGTGGTCGTCTCACACTGGCGCATGGCACGGTCGAAACCCCTGCGTTTATGCCGGTTGGCACGTATGGCACAGTCAAAGGCATGCTGCCGCGTGACATTGAAGCCATCGGCGCACATATTATTTTGGGCAATACCTTTCACCTGTGGCTGCGGCCGGGGCTGGAAGTGATCAAAGAACACGGTGGGTTGCATGATTTTGTGCAGTGGGACAAGCCGATTTTGACCGATTCTGGCGGTTTTCAAGTGTTTAGCTTGGGCGCAAAAATCAAAGAAGAAGGCGTGACCTTTCGCTCACCGATTGACGGCTCCAAAGTGTTTCTTTCGCCTGAAAAATCCATGGAAATTCAGCGCGTACTAAACTCTGACATCGTGATGATTTTTGATGAGTGTACGCCGTATCCGGCGACGTTTTCGGAAGCACAAAAATCCTTACAACTGTCCCTGCGATGGGCGCAGCGTTGTAAAGATGCGCATCAAGGTAACCCGAATGCGTTGTTTGGCATCGTGCAAGGTGGCATGTATCCGGAATTGCGCGAGGAGTCGCTGGCAGGGCTGGAGCAGATTGGTTTTGATGGTTATGCGCTCGGCGGTCTGTCGGTCGGTGAGCCAAAAGAAGACATGATCAAAATCTTGGATCATGTGCCGACCAAGTTGCCTGCCGATAAACCACGTTATTTGATGGGTGTTGGTAAGCCAGAAGATATCGTGGAAGCGGTGCGGCGCGGCATTGATATGTTCGATTGTGTGATGCCGACCCGTAACGCGCGGAATGGTCACTATTTTATTACCGATGGGATTGTGCGGATTCGCAACAGCCAATATCGGCATGATATGAAGCCGCTTGACCCGCATTGTGATTGTTATACCTGCACCAATTTTACCCGCTCGTATCTGTATCATCTGGATAAATGCGGTGAAATGCTCGGCGCGATGCTGGGCACGATTCACAATTTGCGCTATTACCAGCGTCTGATGCAGGGTTTGCGCGACGCGATTGAGGTCGGGCAGTTGGATGCGTTTGTGGCAGATTTTTACGCGCGTCGCGGGTTACCCGTGCCGGAGATGCGATAGGGGTAACATCGCACAGGACCGCTGTTTGACGTGTACGGTATCGCGGATTTTTGCGCAATGCTCGCCTTAAGAATTTAGGGCGTTCATCCATATGCAGATATACTAGCCGCACTCATGTCCGATTGCTGCCGAGTTGATATGTCTACCGAACCCTTTAGCGATGCCGAGCTACTGCGCTACAGCCGCCAGATTCTACTACCGGACTGGGATATTGACGCGCAGCTAAAGCTAAAATCCGCCCGTGTACTGATGATTGGTATGGGTGGCTTGGGTTGTCCAGCTGCACAGGTGCTGGCGCGGGCGGGTTTGGGGTTTTTGCGCATCGTTGATTTTGATAGCGTCGACGAGAGTAACTTACAGCGGCAACTGTTGTTTTACGCCGATGATATCGGCCAGCCTAAAGTCATTGCTGCAAAAAATAGCCTAAGTAAAATAAACCAATGGCTGGAAATAGACGCTGTTGTCGAACGGGTTAACACCGAAAATTTGCCGGATCTGCTACAACAGATTGATCTGGTACTCGATGGCTCGGACAACTTCGACACCCGTGATCAGATCAACCAAGCCTGTGTTCAGGCCAAAATTCCGTTACTATCCGCCGCAGCGATTGGGCTGGAAGGCCAGATCAGTCTGTTTATGCCACAAACCGGCTGTTACCGCTGTGTGTTCCCAGATGCGCCAGAAGATGCCAGACGCTGCGCCGATACTGGCGTACTGGCCAGTACCACCGCGACGATTGGGGCAATGCAAGCACACGCTGCACTGTTGTACCTTGGGCTAGGCCAAGCGCCGCTGGCCGGTCGCTTGTTGTTGTGGGATGGCTTGTCGTTTAATCAACGCTTGATCCGCAACCAACCCCACCTGAAATGACCGAATT
>JBAQKP010000326.1:0-4711 GCA_049301135.1 Moraxellaceae bacterium
AGCGATACAGCAGCACATGGCCGGTTTTTTGCGCAAAAAACACGAAGAGTACATCTTCGCCATTCGGTGCGCGGATCGTGCGTAAAAACCGAAAATCTTCATCAGGAATTTCATAAATTTTGAGATCGCCACTGCTTAAATAAAAACCGGCTGGAAAAATCACCCCATGATTTTCAGGCAGCAACACCACAGAACCGGCCAGTTGATCAATGCGCTGCACCTGCTGCAAATCACGATTAAAAATATAGTAGCGCCATTTTTTTTCGGTAAACGGTAAAATCCGCACCAGAATCAGCGCGCCTAAATCCGCATATTCAAAGCTACCATCATCAAGCGATTGTGAATCGACATCGACCGGATCGGAAAAAATCCCTTGGCCTGTCGCAGTGTTATTTTCGATTTTAAACGTCACATCGCCGCGTAAGTTATCGACAAAAATCGTATCTAAGATATTCAGATGTGGCTGCCGACCTTGCACTTGCATCTCACGGGTGGCGGTGATCCATTTGAAACCGAACCGATCTGGAAACTTCAGATCACGCTCACCACGATTGTCGATATAGCGATTCACGCTGCCATTTGCAAATAGTTCCCAGCGCAGAACGCGCACGTCAGTGACTTTTTCGCCGATCTGAAAAACCGCCAGCAACAGGCCGTTCATACAGACCAGTTGGCTTAAAAAAGCATTGCTATAGTATTGTTGTAGTTCATTAAAATCGCGCAAAAACATCGGATCTTGCAAAAATGTACCGCTGTTGCTGTGCGCGGTGAGTTCAAACTCGCCGTTGCTGTCGTCGAGTTGGTACAACACAAAAACATCATCGGCGTTGAGGTTTTTACGCAGGCCAAGCTGAAGATTAAAGCCAAACAGTAACTGTGAGCCAAGCTGTACCACATCGCGTGCGATGGCGTTTTGTTCGGTGCGTACCCGCGAGCGACCCAAAATCGCCATACTCGCGCTACCAAATGTTGCCGTGCGCTCGGTATTTAAACCGACAATCGACTGACGCAGTCGATCGCCTTGCTCGCGTAGCCGACGCTGAATGGTGTCAAAAGCAGAGCTTTCACGGACGATTTGTTCAAGTGGCTGAGCGTCTTGTGACATAGGTGCGTTCCGTCGTTTGATCGGTGCTGGTGTGTTGCTGCACCCGCATTTCTACTGGGATTAATCTGAATGTTTGCCTGCACATGTGATTGGTGGCGCGGTGGGGCTGAATGTGCAAGAGGGCAGGCCAAGCCCACCCCCCAAACCAATCACGTGAGTCAGCCGTCACGTTATGATGCCGAAGAGTCACCCGACGCAGCCACTCGACTGGCAATCGCCGCCAGCGTTGCTTGCAGTTGTGGCGACTTGGACAGCGCGCCTTCGACTGCCTTACCATAGCTCATGCCTGTGGTAAATTTTTCGAAGATACTGGCATCGCCACCGATCAGCTCAAATTTGGCGTTTTGCAGGGCAGCGGCCATGACTTTGGCGTTTTCTTGCGCGATGATGCGCTGTGCATCGAGTTGTCCCAAGATTTGTTTTTCTTGCAACTCTAAGTTCATGCGGAACTCTTCAAACGAACGAGCATCGGCTGACAGGTCTTCGTAGGTTTTCAGTTTAGCCAATAGACCATTGGCATCGGCGACCAAGATCGCTTCACGGGCTTTGGCTTTGGCCATGCCGAGACGCTCTTCGCCATCGGCCTCTGCAAATAGGCGTTTTTCCATCACCAACGCTTCGGCCAGTCCAGCTTCTTTGTCCGATGTGGCCATGGCTTCGCGCGCTTTGGCTTTGGCCAGTCCGAGGCGCTCTTCGCCATTGGCTTCTGCACTCAGGCGTTGTTGCAGCACTTCAGCTTCGGCTAGTCCGGCTTGTTTGTCTGACATCGCCATCGCTTCGCGGGCTTTGGCTTTGGCAAATCCCATTTTTTCTTCACCATCTGCTTGCGCTTGTAGGCGATTATTCAGTACACGCACATCGGCCATACCCGTTTCTTCTTGGGCTTTTGCCATCGCCAACTTGACATCGGCTTGCGCCAGACCCGCGATTTTTTCAGCATTTGCATTGGCTTCTTGCACTTGTGCGGCAGCAAGGCCGGTTGCAGCAGCAAGGGCTTGTTGGCCTTCGGCTTGTTTTTTCTCAGCAGCGGCTTTGCGTTCGGCGGCATCAAACTCTGCTTGCGCGCGAATCAACACTTCATCCGCCTCAAACTTAGACTGCTCAAACTGTGCTTCGGCCGCTTTGACTTGCTTGATTTTATGCTCTTCAGCAGTGGCTTGCGCCGCTGTGATCGACACCAGTTTTTTGCGCTCTGCGTCGGAACGGTTGCGCACGTCTTTGATGTTTTCTTCTTCCTCAGCCACTCCACGTTCGACCGCAATCCGTTGGCTGGTGATTTCAGCGATTTCTTTGCGTTCGCCTTCGAGTTCTTTTTCCATGTTGATGCGTTCGACTTCGACTGCACGCTGACGGTTCACGTCTTCGAGTTCACGCGCTTGGCGAATCCGCACTTCTTCGATCTGAATCGCACGCTCGCGGGCTTTTTCGGCCAGTTCGATCTGGCGTTTTTTATTTTCTTCAGCGATGGCGATTTCTTCTTCCGTCTTGATACGTGCTGCTTCGATCTTGGCGCGTTCTTCTTGTTGCACTTGCTCGGTCGCGGAGGTTTCACGCGCTTTTAAGGTGTCGATTTCGCGGCGTTGCCGTGCTTCGGCATCGGTTTGGCTACGTTCTAGTTCTAAACCCGCTTCGCGTGCCGACACATTTTTGCGTTGAATTTCCAGTGCCTGATCACGCTCTAGCCGATTGGTTTCAATATTGTGCTTGGCAGTGATTTCGGTAATCCGCCGAATCCCCTCAGAGTCGAGAATATTGTTTGGATCGAGCGAGCTTTTTGGCGTTTGCTCTAGATAGTCAATCGCCACATCTTCAAGTACATAACCGTTTAAATCTTCGCCAATCGTGGCGACAATCGCATCACGAAAGCCCTGCCGCTCCTCAAACAGTTGCATAAAATCCAGTTTTTTACCGACGGTTTTCAGCGCTTCACTGAATTTTGAATTAAACAGCTCACTGACCGCATCCCGATCGGAGGCACGCGTCACACCGACCGATTTGGCCACGCGCAGCACATCTTCGGGGGTTTCATTGACTCTTAAATAAAACGCAACGCTAATATCCGCCCGCAAGTTATCCCGACAGATCAGACCTTCTTTGCCCATTCGGTTGATTTCTAAGGTGATCACGGAGATTTTCATAATCTCAGCGCGATGGATCACCGGCAGAATCATCGCACCGGTAAAATACACTTTTGGGGTGCTCGACGTATCGTTTTTAATCAGGGCTTGGCCTTGATCGATTTTTCGATAAAAAATCTTAATCAGCAGCAACATGCCTAACAGTAAGATTAAAATCACTGCAATTGCGCTAATCGCTAAAATAAACCAATGCGTCATGTGTTTGTTCTCCTTAAACGGTGCTGCTTATGGCGGGGTAATGTGTGTACATGCCCCAAAGTCCTAGCGATCTTCCATTGAGATTTGCCGGATTGATCCTGCCAGAAATTCCGCTTCAGGCACAACCCAATACAGGTTTTTATCGGCAATATATTCGACAAACACCGCACGACTACCACGCAGTAGTGGCGTGCTACTACGCACTTGTAGGATCAAATGTGCACCATCCAGATGCGCTTCAGCACGGCCTTGCTCTTTGTCCACGGTCGGTGACAACACGCTACAGACACAACCCAAAATACGAGTTTGGGTCGGTTGTTCGGTTTCGGTCAGCATCGCATGAAACGGGCGTACCAGCAGTGCACTCAACACCAAACCCAATAATAAGGCGACCGGAATCAACACACAGCCGACCACAATCCCCAAAATGCCGGTCAGCCACGGCGCAAATAAGACTTGTATCGAATAGGTGGTGAGCCATGCCCAAAGTAAAACCAACGTCAACAGCAAGGGCAGCGGCACGCCCTTCAGACCCAAGGTGCTCATCAGTCCACCAAAGTCCAGCCCATCATGTGCGCTGTCGATGCTGTGATCAGATCCGGCATGATCTGCACCGAGTAGGCCGGTTAGTGAAATTAGCCAATACAGTACCGCGACACTGAGCAATATCGAAAAAATAATCGTTGGAAATGCGAGGATATTAGCTAAGAAAATAGTCATGTGATGCGCCTCCGGTGATGCAGTATGCGACTTGAATTGCGGCTAACATTTTTGGGTGTCCTACTTGAAATCAATGGTTTGTTTGCGGAATATGCTATGACTGATGCGCGCTGTTGATACAGCCGCTCGTTGGCTGCAATAGTGTAGTCAAGCTGTTTTTTGTCTAGCTTTGTCTGCTTTTTGCAACGATTAATTTATAACGTATTTTGACTGCTTTTAGCAAGTTATTGCGCCGTTGCAGCAGATAAAAGCGCGCTTAATGCGACAAGTTTGGCACAATACGCCTCTTTGCTGCGGTTGATTTGGAGTTGTGATGACATCGCCCGTGCTGGATTCGATGGATGATGAATATACCCGCCGTTTTGCCGGTATTGGGCGGGTGTACGGTGAGCCGCGCTTGACCACGTTTGAGCAAGCACACGTCATGGTGATTGGGATTGGCGGGGTGGGCAGTTGGGCAGCCGAGGCACTGGCACGCACGGCGATTGGCGAAATCACTTTGGTTGATATGGATATTTTGGTCGCGTCGAACATTAATCGACAATTGCCA
>JBAQKP010000327.1:0-7898 GCA_049301135.1 Moraxellaceae bacterium
GGTTTAACTTGCAGCTCGATATGGACGAGGTCAAATCTTACGACCGTGAGCGGATCTTGGGTGCGTTGCAGCAAGCGGCACGCAATCTTGATAAGCATGTGGCTGGAGAAGGTCAGCGTCCACAAAACTGAGTTCCACAACGCTAATTCTTGCATAAGACAGCGTTGTTCAGAATACCCCTCACCCCAGCCCTCTCCCCGAAGGGGCGAGGGAATCCCTTCTCCCCTTCGGGGAGAAGGTTAGGATGAGGGGAGAGTTGAGTTAGGTTTGTTACATGGATTGGTATCAGTTGATCATGTACAGCAGATGGCGTTTTAGGCCGATTGATTCATCAGTTTGGCAAAAAACATTTTAATCCGGTCGAGTAGCCTAGAAAAAAAGCTCGCTTGTTCGACCGCTTGTAGTGCCACCAACGGCCGCTCGGCGAGGGGTCTGCCATCGAGAGAGGTGATCAGTTTGCCGATCACTTGGCCTTGTTGAATCGGCGCTTCCAGATTGGGCTGTACACTAAATTGGGTTTGTACTTTTTCAGCTTGACCGCGTGGCAGCGTAATCACCAAGCTTTCTGCTAAACCAATCGAAACGGTTTTGGTCTGGCCGAACCAAATCGGTGTGGTCGCCAGCGGTTGAGCGGCAGGACGTAGCGTCACCGTTTCAAAGTTGCTAAAGCCCCAACTCAGTAACTCTCGACTTTGTTCAGCGCGTGCTTGTGTGCTGGGTGCGCCCATAATCACCGAGATCAGACGCATTGCGCCGCGTTTGCTCGAAGTGGTCAAGCAATAGCCTGCTTCTTCAGTAAATCCGGTTTTTAGCCCGTCAACCGACGGATCGCTAAACAACAGGGCGTTGCGATTGCCTTGCTTGATGTTGTTATAGGTAAATTCTTTTTCGGAATAGATCGGGTAGTATTTGGCGCTATCACGAATGATGGTGCGTGCCAAAATCGCCATGTCATGTGCCGAGCTGTAATGGTTTTCCATCGGCAGGCCAGTGGCGTTCAGAAAGTTGCTGTTGTTCATGCCCAAGCGTTTGGCCTCGGCGTTCATCAGATCGGCAAAAGCGCCTTCGTTACCCGCAATATGTTCGGCAACGGCTTTAGACGCGTCGTTGCCCGATTGAATGATGATCCCACGCAGCATATCCAGCATGCTGGCGCTGCCATTTAGTGGCACATACATACAGGATTCTTTGCTGCTGCCACGACACCATGCGTGTTCACTGACCCGCACTTGGTCTTCTTCTTTGAGTTCACCGGCCATCAGTTTTTGTTCAACGATCAAACTGGTCATCATTTTGGTCAGTGATGCCGGTGGAATGCGTTGGTCGGCATTGGACGCGGCCAGTATTTGGCCTGATTCATAATCCATCAGCATGTAGGATTTGTTGGACAGTTGTGGCGGCGACGGCATGATCGTGACCGCTGCAACGTGTGTGCTGAGTCCAGCAGCCATGAGGGTGGTCAGAATGCGAAGGCGGGTGGTCATGGTCGGTAAATCCGTATAAAAAAAGCAAAAGCACAGAAGCGGTACATGCTAGCAGAACATGATCATCGATACAGTGGCTTTTGTTGCAGCTTAATCCGTGCGCAGGATGTGTGACACAAAAAAGCCAGTACAAATGAATGGTACTGGCGAATCTGGAGATGGCGGAATGTGCTGGCGAGTGTAGCGGCTTATTGGGTCGGAGCCGGATAGTGCAACACATCCAAACAGACGGCACGGTTTTCGGCGACGGCATAACGTGCGGTGTCGGCTCTGGCGATGTCGAGCAGTTTGCTATATTCGGCATCGCTGCGTAGGCTTTGGATCGCAACACTCGGGCTTGGAATATTCGGTAACAAGCTGCTGACCAAGTGTTGATAGCCTTGGTTAAATTGTCGATTCATGCGTTCGCCAAGGATCTTTGGGCAAATTTCACCCAACACATCGACAGTGGCGATTTCTTCCATCGTGGTGGGCAATGATTGTTTAAATTCGACGGCATTCTGCGCAGCGGGATCAGGTGCAGTATTCTCGGTCGTGGTGGTTTCGGCGTGAACATGGACGCTGAGACAGCAAGCCAGACCGATGCTGAGTAGTGTTTTTGCGTGTGACAACATAATGGCTCAATATGGCGGTTGATTTGACAGTGATTTTAGACCGGTTGGCTGCTGTGGATAGGTTTTTTTTGTAGGTGGTTGTGAGCGTGGTCACTGGTATTTGTTAGCAAAATCACTCAGATTGTATGGCTTATGCTGAGTTTGTGCAGGTTTGGTGAGTGCGATGATCACTCGGTGTCGTAAGTGATGTCGCAAGTGATGTTGCAATGGTGTGTCATCGCTAGACCAGATGGGCGGCTGTCGTTTGTGCCGCTCGATGTGATTGTATGGCTGATGTGAGTGTTGTATGCAGGCGTTATCCCCACGATTGAGCTTTCCGGTCGCCTATGTTGAAACGACACAGGCGCTGATCCGTGCCTATCGGGGCAGTCCGGATGCCTGTTATGAGCGCTTGAATCTGTCGGCTGAGACGCCGCTCGCGCCGGACAGTCGTTTGTCGGCTGAGCAGTTTGAGCAGTTAATGCTGTTGTGTCTGGAGCACTTACCCGCGGGTGAGCCGCGTTTTATACAGGCCTTACATTATGTGCCGACCACTGCGCATGGTTTGGTCGGTATCGCTGCAATGACGGCTGATAGCTTGGGCGATGCTTTGGATTTGACCATTCGCTACTTTGCGCTGCTGATGCCTTGTTATGAGCTGTATTACCATGATTTTCGCGGCGAAGTGCATGTGGTATTTAAAACCATGTATTCCTTTCGACCGCAGGTGCAGCAGTTTTTAACTGAAATGATGATTGGCAGTATCGGGCGGATTGCGAAGTTTGCGCACCATCCGCAGGTAAGCTCACAGAGCCACTGTTCGGCTATTTGTATGCAGGTGCAGTTGACTCATGCTTGTGATGCTGATCCGCTGGCGTATGAGCGGTATTTTGGCTATCCGGTGAAGTTCAATTGTCGGGAAAATAAATTTATCATCAGTCGGCAAGTGTTGCAGCAGCCTTTGGTGACGTGTAATCGCACCACGCGAATCGCACTAGAAATGGTACTGAAGCAGCAGTTGGCAGCCTTGCCACACCATCAGTCGATAACGCAACTGGTGCGGCAGTTTTTGATGCAATCGTTAAATCAGGGTCGCTTGCCGAGTGCGCATGAGACAGCCGAGCATTTTGCCATGTCGGTGCGTACGTTAAGCCGTCGGTTGCGCGATGATCAGATGTCGTGGATTGAGCTGTCGCAGCAAGTGCGTATGGATCGCGCCCGCCAATTATTACTAGATGGCACGATGCCGCTGTCTAAAATAGCCCAGATTTTAGGCTTTAGCAGTAACGCGAGTTTTTCTCGTGCTTTTCGGCAGGCCGTGGGGCGCACGCCGCGTGAGTTTCGTAAACTACCGTTCGAGCTTGCGCCGAAGGCTTAAGCGCTAGAAATGTCTGATTCAGTATGTTTTTGGCGTAATAAGGTAAGACGGATATGCTTCACTGAAATGATCTATCGCTTGATGATCAGGATGTCTCACATGACCGTTTTCGCTGTTGCGCAAGGCTGGCTGAAGAAAAGCAGCGCCTCAAACACAACGCATCATTTGATTCCGCGTAAAGTGAAGTTTGATTGGCTGCACACCCCACTTGAGTGGATTCCGAATCAGCCGTATGCCAGTCATTTTATCAATCAGATCAATATGATTCTGCCCGCAGGTGAGTTTTGGTTTTGTCGAATGTATAACCAAGCGTTGCCGCATGTGACCGATGATAAGTTGCGTGAAGATGTGCAGATGTTTATTCGGCAGGAGGCGATGCATGCACGCGCACACGGTAGCGCGATTAAAGAGTATTTGCAGACGCATGGGATTGATACAGAACGCAATACTAAAATCATGGATTGGTTGTTTGAATCGCTGTTAGCTGATCAGCCGCTAGGCGTGACATTGCCACAGTTTGCACAGTATCAGTGGTTGTTATTTCGCTTAGGGGTGATTGCGTCGGTTGAGCATATGACCTGTGTGTTGGGTAATTATGTGTTGCGCAACAAGACGTGGGATCGTATGGGCGCTGATCCGGTGTTGCTGGATTTGCTACGCTGGCATGGCGCTGAAGAAGTCGAGCATCGTTCGGTGGCGTTTGATCTGTATGGCCATCTCGGTGGTGGTTATCTGTCACGTTATTATTTGGCTACGATTGCCACGCCGTTGGTGTTTGCCTTATGGGTGGATGGTGCAGCGTATCTGATGCAGCAAGATCCTCGTTTTGCTGCCAAAAAACCGAGCGTATTTAAGCCGTGGGTGTGGCTAGAGTGGGCCAGAGTCAGCAAAAATAAGAGTCTGCCGCATCCGATTTGGTTGGCTGCACAGCAATTGCCATATTTTTATCCTTGGTATGATCCGGTCAAAGAAGGCAATACCGCAGAGGCCTTAGCGTATTTGGCGACATCTCCAGCGGCCAAGCGTGCTGCACAGGTTGTTTAAGGGTCGGCCTTGCTGCGTTGGATTGAGTTGGTTACAGTGACCATCTCAATTCAGCGTTGAACCTGTCTATGCCATCTCAAACATTTGATTTGCAGTCTGACCAACCGCATTCCGATCTATCCGTGCAGGTCGAGATTCGGCAGTTAGGCAATTTAAGCTGGCAATTAACGTACCAGTTAAATGATCCGAAACAACAGATATTCTGGCCAGAGAAGCAGTCTGTGCTATCACGGCAGGATTATTTGTGGGAATCGACGTGCTTTGAGTTATTTGTGCAGGCGGTTGTGTCGTCTGAATATTTGGAGCTTAATTTTAGTCCTACGCTGCAGTGGAATGCGTACAGTTTCGATGAGTATCGCAGTCCTGCACAGATGCCGCCACGCCGTGATGATCGGTTACGCGTGCTGAGTGTTGCGGTGGATGCGCGGCAGTTGGTTGCTGTAATTGATTTGTCCGAGTGCTTTGTGGCTGGCCAAGCGTTGCAGGTCGGGCTGACGTGTGTATTAAAGGATCAGGCGGGGCAGTGTTCGTATTGGGCGTTGCAGCATGGCGGGCAGCCAGATTTTCATCGGGCGAGTGATTGGTTGATTCAGCTGGATGCGTAGTGCGATTGGGTGAGGTTTGCCCTGAGAGTGTTTCAGGGCGGGTTGAGGTTTGATATTATTGGTTTTTATATGTTTGGATCAGATTCTTGAGCGGCTCAGGTATGGAGTCATTGCTAGATAACGCTTTCCAGTTCCAATAGCCTTTAAACTGTTCGATGAGCTCTGCTGACCAAGGTAGGCTATGGTTTTCAGATAGTGCCTCCCATTTCCAGCGATCTTTAAATTGTTCAATGAGCTCGGCTGACCATGGTAAAACATTGTTGCGAGCCAGCCACCACCAGTACCACTGATCTTTATACTGCTCAATCACTTCTGCTGACCAAATTATATCCTCATTTAGTGACAAGCTATGCCACGACCAGCGACCTTTATAGTGCTCAATCAGCTCCACTGACCATGGTAAAGCCTTATTACTAGATAGTGCGCCCCAATTCCAGCGATGTTTATATTGCTCAATCAGCTCTACTGACCAAGGTAAGCTCTCGTTACAAGAGAGCCAGCTCCATTTCCAATGATCTTTATACTGCTCAATCAGCTCTACTAACCATAGTACCTCATGACTGGCCGATAGTTTGCCCCAGTCCCATTTGGTCAGCAGTATTTCTATCGCTTCCTGATCCAAACAAGTCATCGCTTGCGCGATTTTCGGCGCTTTGACCTGTTTGGCTGCTGCATTGGTCAGTAGGTGTGCAAATCCACCGGTATGAGTCGATGCTGGTGCTTGGCTTACCATACAAAATCCTTCCCTATAGATTTTTGTCAAATATCTAACTTGTTGACCCGCCGACTGTAGCCGAAAAAATGCAAACAAAACAATAGACACGCATCAGCTATGCGTCACTAAATGACGTGCCAACAAAAGCAATCAAATCCAGCCCACACCGCCATCGCCAAATCCTGAAGTCAGCCCAAAAATTTGCTATCATATGCGACTTGATTTTTTGCCTGCTTTTTGTCCGTCTTTTATGTGAGTTGCGCCATGCAGTACCCAAAATCGTATGATGTGATTGTAATCGGCGGCGGCCATGCCGGTACTGAAGCTGCGCTGGCTGCGGCGCGGATGGGGCGTGCCACCTTACTGCTGACCCACAATATCGAAACCCTCGGACAAATGAGCTGCAATCCGGCCATCGGTGGGATTGGTAAATCGCATCTGGTGCGCGAAATCGACGCACTTGGCGGCGCGATGGCGTTGGCGACTGACAAAGGCGGCATTCAGTTTCGAGTATTAAATGCACGTAAAGGTGCAGCAGTCCGCGCGACACGGGCGCAGGCCGACCGGATTTTGTATAAAGCCGCAATTCGTGAAATTTTAGAAAATCAGCCGAATTTGGATATTTTTCAGCAAGCTGCCGATGATCTGGTGGTGGAAGGCGATACCGTCAAAGGCGTAGTGACCCAGATGGGTATTCGCTTCAACTGCCGCTCGGTGGTGTTGACCACGGGGACGTTTCTGGGTGGCATCATTCACATCGGGCTGCAACAGTCACGCGGTGGTCGCGCCGGTGATCCGCCGTCGATTGCGCTGGCCGACCGTTTGCGTGAGTTAAATCTGCCTGTGGGTCGCCTTAAAACCGGCACGCCGCCACGCATTGATGCGCGGACGGTGGATTTTTCGGTGATGATGCCACAAGCGGGCGATACGCCAACGCCGGTGATGTCGTTTATGGGTGATGTGTCGATGCATCCGCGCCAGATTAGCTGCTGGATCACGCATACCAATGAGCGCACCCACGAAATTATTCGCGGTGGGCTAGACCGTTCACCGATGTATACCGGCGTGATTGAGGGTGTGGGCCCGCGTTACTGTCCGTCAATTGAGGACAAAATTCATCGCTTTGCGGATAAAGACAGCCATCAGATTTTCTTAGAGCCGGAAGGTCTGACCACGCACGAACTATATCCGAATGGCATCTCGACCAGCTTGCCGTTTGATGTGCAGTTTGAGCTGGTGCGTTCGATTCGTGGGATGGAAAACGCGCACATTCTCAGACCCGGTTATGCGATTGAATACGATTATTTTAATCCGCAAAATCTGAAGCCGACGCTCGAAACCAAGTCGATTCGTAATCTGTTTTTTGCTGGTCAAATCAACGGCACGACTGGCTACGAAGAAGCCGGTGCGCAAGGCTTGCTGGCTGGTCTGAACGCAGCACGTGCGGCGTGGGATCAAGAGGGCTGGACACCGACCCGCGATCAAGCCTACATCGGCGTGTTGGTCGATGACTTGATCACCCACGGGACAAAAGAGCCATATCGGATGTTTACCAGTCGCGCCGAGTATCGCTTGATGCTGCGTGAAGACAATGCCGATCAGCGATTGACCGCCAAAGGCCGTGAACTGGGCTTGGTCGATGATGTGCGTTGGGCAGCGTTTTGTGAAAAAATGGAGTCGATTGAGCTGGAATCTGCTCGTCTAAAAGCACTATGGGCGCTGCCGCACAATGACTTGGGACAGCGTTTTGTGGCGATGACTGGCGAGAGTCTGAGCAAAGAGCAACAGGCGTATGATTTGCTCAAGCGTCCGAACGTGACCTTTGCGCAGGTAGCCGAATTGACTGATTCGCAAGTGTCGCCGATGGTCGGTGAGCAGATCGAAATCGCGGTCAAATACGCCGGTTACATCGACCGTCAACAAGATGAAGTCAGCCAGTTAAAGCGTTTTGAAGAAGCGGTGCTGCCGGTTGAGTTTGATTACGATGCGGTGTCTGGTCTATCGAACGAGATCAAGATCAAGCTGAAAAACGTGCGTCCTGCGACCTTAGCGCAGGCGGGGCGGATTTCGGGTGTGACC
>JBAQKP010000328.1:0-11755 GCA_049301135.1 Moraxellaceae bacterium
GAATTGCCCACTGGCGTCAGTGGGTGGACTGGCTTAAGCTGCCGCTTGATTTTAGATGTTGGGTAGGATTGATGACCGATTTTGCAGTGCGTTTGTTGGACTGGTTCGATGAGCATGGTCGGCACGATCTGCCGTGGCAAGTCGACAACGATCCGTACTGGGTTTGGGTGTCTGAGGTGATGTTGCAACAGACCCAAGTCAAAACCGTGCTGCAATACTATGATCGGTTTATCCGGCGCTTTCCGACTGTGCAAGCGCTGGCTGCTGCGACTTGGGATGAAGTCGCGCCGTATTGGGCGGGGTTGGGCTATTACGCCCGCGCCCGCAATCTACACAAGGCGGCGCAAGTGGTGGCTGAAGCGGGTCAATTTCCGCAGGATTTAGACGGCTGGATGGCGCTGTCTGGGATTGGGCGCTCGACTGCGGGGGCATTGATGTCGCTCGGGTTACGCCAGTACGGCGTGATCATGGATGGTAATGTCAAACGGGTGCTGACCCGTTATTTTGCCATCGAAGGCGATAGCGCAAAGCCCATGGTGATCAATCAACTGTGGCAACTCGCCACTGATCTGACACCGGTACAGCGCAATGCTGACTATACACAGGCGATTATGGATCTGGGTGCGACCTTGTGTACGCCCAAAAAACCGTTGTGTCTGTATTGTCCGATGCAGGCCGACTGCCAAGCCTACGCGCAGAATCGTGTGCTGGAATTTCCACAAAAAACTGCCAAAACCCCAAATCTGACCCGTCAAGCGCAGGTGTTATTTTTACAGGTTGGCCAGCAATACTTGTGGGTACAGCGTCCAGATCAGGGCTTGTGGGGTGGACTGTGGTGTTTACCAATTGTGGAAAATCCTGAAATTTTACAAAAGGTTCAGCAGGATTTTGGATTGGATTGGCGGCTGGGTGTGCAGATTAAGCATAGCTTTACTCACTTTCATTGGGTGCTGCAAGCCGTGCATGTCGAGGTGGATCAGGCGACGGCGTTGCAGGTGTTGGCGGCGCTGAGCATGCAGGATCTACCGCAGCAATGGCTAGACGCCGATCAAGCCAAACAAGTCGGCATTCCACAGGCGATGGTGAAGTTTTTGAATGGGTGATGGATTTTCTTTCTTCAAAATTCACCGCCCATGTCAAGTTATTTTTGCCGCAAAACCTTCATCTTTCATTTAAGACAAAAGCTCCAATCGACGCTTGGCTATGGTTAAAAATACCGTTAGTTAGGAAATATCATTTCGATATTATCTGAACCGTCACCGATTTTGCTTTTCCAAGCTTTTGACACGTATCCTTGTTCTACAGCACTAGGCTGAGTGTGCCAAGTCACTATAAGTGTGCCTTTTTCATCACTCAGCTCTTTGATTTTTGAAAGGAAATTAAGATTTCCATCAATCTCAGAAAGCGCACACAGGTAACCGATGACACGGTTGATTCGAGGGATACGCTCAAGTTCAGTGACAGAGTTGGATGCAGTAACGGTAATTTCATCTTGATACATCATACGGATCTCTTGCTTACGTTAAAATTTCATTATGCAACACTGCCGTTATGTATGCACAACTGCCTGTAGGTCAGCTTCCAAAGTACGACACATGTAAATTAAAAAGCAACAATGTGTAGCTATTGGCTCGAGACAATTCCCCATGAAAATTTTTTGACAGCACAATCAATCTGCCTCAACGACTTTACACTTCGCGCTCTAACCCACTCTGTATCAACGGCTGAATACCCTCCGCTTGGCACACTACCAAAAAAGTATTCAGCGACAGTTCACCCTCTGTATGTAAGCTATCCACACTGTCTGCATAAAAATCAGCGCCACCGTTTAAGCCGACAAACTCACCACGAAACAAACCAACATCAGGGTCGAAGCCAATCACCGCCACATGACCGTTAATCATCATTTGATTGTTCATCATCTGCTTGCTCCTTTATCAACTCAGGGGTGACATCATTTGGTTATGAAGATACCAAAATCCAAGATTAGTATGAAAAAGACTCAGACCTCAAGGAAGGTTCGTAAATTTGAGTGTTCGTTGATCTACTTCAAAACCACCACCAACTCCCCCAACTCTCCAAATTTTCAGCTATTTTTCAGATGGTCAAACCACGCCATCACCCGCTAAGATTCGACTGATCACGACAATCACTTTTTGGGGCAGACCGATGCGCAACATACTGATACTGAGCTTATGTGGCCTGCTCCTGAGCGGCTGCCAAACCCTGACGCCGACCGAATG
The DNA here is from genome assembly GCA_049301135.1 of Moraxellaceae bacterium. Taxonomy (GTDB): domain Bacteria; phylum Pseudomonadota; class Gammaproteobacteria; order Pseudomonadales; family Moraxellaceae; genus JAYXXU01. Next base: position 2,244 of record JBAQKP010000328.1, read on the forward strand.
CCGCATCGCCAACTGGGCACAAATGGGCGAACAAGATGGCAGCAGTGGCCGCTATGATCGCATCGCTAGCCACGTCGATAGCTGCGCCAAACAACAGATCATCGTCCCCGCCATGAGCGTGCAGCAATACCGCATTGGCTATCAGCAGGGCTTGCAGGCCTATTGCCAACCCGAAGTGATTTTAGATCTCGCGCTCACCAACTCCGGCAACCTGTCGATCTGCCCTGCCCGTCAACAAGCCGCGCTGCGCCCGTATGCCCAAGCCGGTAAACGCCAATATGATGCACAAAAAGCCCTCGATGAAGTGAGTCGCCAACAGCGCAAACTCGAAACCGAACTGCAAAAAGCCGAAACCACCGATCAACGCCGTGTTGAGATCCGGCAGGAGCTGCGGCGACTCGATCAACAATTGATTGAACGTCGCTTAGATTTTAATTTGGCCGATCAAAGCCTACAGCGCTTACGCCAACAACTGCGCTAAATCGCTTATGATTCTGCCCACACATCAGGTTTAGCCATACAGGAACACGTCAACTTTGAATCCACCGACCTTGAATCAACCGCTCTTGGCGATCAGTGACTATGCCCACGCCCAGCGTTGGCTGTGGCGTAGTGGCTACTGGAAGTGGCTACTCTGGCCATTTGTCTGTTCGCTGGTGCTCTTTCCGGTTTATATCTATAGCGTCTGGTGGGCGACCGATGCACTCAGCACCGGACTGATCCAGCTCTGGCAAGATGCCGCCAGCCATTGGAGCTATTGGTTGGTCTGGCCGTTTATGTTTTTGGTTGGCTTGTTTTTTGGTTATATCTTACTGAAAAATCTGATCATGCTACTGTGCGCACCGCTGAATGCGTTTTTGGCGGAAGCGGTGTTAAATGAACAGCTTGGCCAGCCTGCGCCGACCGGTTGGCGGGACTTTGCCAGTAGTATGTGGCGGGCGGTGCTGCTGACACTGGTGGCGTTGTTGGCCGGTTTGTTTAGTATGATTTTGCTGCTGATGCTGGGCGTGATTCCGGTGATTGGTGCGCTGATTGCGCTGTTGATCGGCACGGTGATTCAGGGCTTTTTGACGGCGTGGGGCTTTTTTGATCCGGTGTATGAACGAGCAGGCATGAACATGGGGCAAGGCTTGCGGCATAGTCTGCGGCATGCGCCGACCCTACTCGGCAATGGCGTGCCGTTTGTGTTGCTGTTTCAGATTCCGATTTTGGGTTGGACACTCGCGCCAAGTTACGGCACGGTGGCAGGGGTACTGACCGCACTACGCTTACAACAACGGCTACAACAACGGCTACAACAACGGCTACAACAACAAGCACAGCAGGGACAGGGATGAATGCGTTAGCAATACCACACACGAACTGGCATTCACATTGGTGGATCGTTGGGATTTTGCTCCTGCTCGCTGGCTGTGCCTCCAAACAAATCAACCAAAACCTGCCGGTTGTCCGCGAAGATCAAGTCTGGATTGAGCGGCAACGCCTGCCACAGCGTTTGCATATACCGGTCAAGGGCGTGAATCGTGACCAGTTGCGCGATACGTGGGGCGCGGCGCGCAGTGGCGGACGGCGACATCAGGGCATTGATATTTTTGCCGAACGCGGCACACCAATTTATAGCAGCACACCTGCTGTGGTGCAGCGGATTCGAGATAGCGGTATCGGGGGCAAAGCAGTCTGGTTGCTTGGACCTGAAGGCAGTCGGCATTATTATGCGCATTTGGATCAATTTGCCAAAATTCGCGTCGGTGAACGCTTGCGGGCGGGTGATCGGATCGGCACCGTCGGCGATACTGGCAATGCGCGTGGCGGCCGTCCGCATTTACACTACGAGATTCATCTGGCTGGACAGGGCGCGGTCAATCCCTACCCTTATCTGGTGCGTTAACATTTTAGAAAGTGACTGAAGGTGATTACATGAATACCGAACAATGGATCGCGTTTGCCGAGTCTGGCAACCAACAACGCGTGCGCACCCAAGCCGGACAAAGCTTGCAAGGCTGGATCATCGAAATCACCGATGACCAACTGCTCATCAGCACTGGCGATGGTGAACGCGGCATAGAAACATGGTTAAATCTGACCGACATTCTGCTGGACAGCCTACAGTTTTTTGATACGAGCGCACGACAGTGGCAGGCGTTTTCAGCATGAATCAGCCGGTGCAAATGACTCGCTGCGGCTGGTGCAGCGATGACCCACTGTATCAGCACTACCATGACACTGAATGGGGTGTACCCAGCCGTGATGCGCAACATCTGTTTGAAATGCTGTGTTTGGAAGGTCAACAAGCCGGTTTATCGTGGATTACCGTACTGAAAAAACGCCAACGCTACCGTGAGCAGTTTTTGAATTTTGATCCTGTGCAGGTTGCGCAGCTCACCGATGCCGAACTACAAGACAAATGCAGCGATGCCGGTCTAATCCGGCACATCGGCAAACTGACCGCGATTCGTGACAATGCGCGCGCGTGGCTGGCACAACAACAGCAAGGGGTGGACGTGGTGGATTGGCTGTGGTCGTGGGTCGGCGGGCAACCCATCGTCAATCACTGGGCAGACTACCGTGACACCCCGTCGCAGACTGCCGAAAGTGTTGCGCTATCGAAAGCCCTTAAAAAAGCCGGTTTTCGCTTTGTCGGCGCGACCACTTGTTATGCCTTCATGCAAGCTGTTGGCATGGTCGATGATCATCAAGCGGATTGCTTTCGGACGCTTCAAGTGAGCACACGTTAAGCCAATACTTTTGGCCGTGTCGGTGAGCCACAGCAGTGCTTATAGCGTAGACCTGAGCCACAAATACACGGATCATTGCGACCGATCTGGTTCGAGATGGTGCTGGATTGATTGACCGCACTGGCTGGATCAATGACAGTTTTTTTAGGCTTTGGACGCAGATGCTCCGGCACAGCCTGCCCGATCATATGCGCAATGTCTGCTGCGACAAATTGACCGTTTTGACTACTAATACCTAGCACCAAAATATCATCCAAAAGCGGCGTTTGCTCCAAGTCATTCACTTGACTAGCCAGATCCGGCAACTGACCGACCATCCGTTCACGTGAATAGCGGTGCTGTGGCTGCTCAGCGTAAAACAGCACCACATAATGCCGCTTCGGATGCGTGTACGAGCGCAGATGTACGATATAGCCATCATCGGCACGCGAAGCTGCCAGCGCGTGCTGATTTAACATGGCCGCCGCCAGTTGTGACTGTGACCATAGTGACTCATCAGCCAATAAATCCAACAAGGCCAAACGCTCAATCCGCTCGTCACCTGTGGATTTTAATGCGGATTGCGCATAGCTTGCGATCAGCTTTTGCCATAATTTGGCATGCTCACGCAGCACCTGTAGCACCTGCTCCGGTTCATACTCGGACTCTTGCAACACAATCGAATATTCGCGCTTTAAGCCCTGTGCCACCCATTGCTGCTCATAGCGGTGGGCATCCACAAACGGCAGGCCGATCTGGATATACCGTTCTAATAAGCCAAGCTCAGACACATAATCCGCATCATGCTGCTGGATGACTGCCTGATGATGCGCCAAAAAACCAAAAAAATCTGGAAAGCTGTTCAGTTGACCCAATAACACCGCCAAATCGCCCAAGCTATACACCAGCAGCGGATTTTCTTCTTCGTCTAACACGAATTTTTCGGCATAAAAATCTGCACCGTACGAATGCAAAATCGCCGCATACTGACTGCCCAACTGCTCAAACGCGGCAGTCACACAAATTTTATAAATGGTCTTGGGTTGTACCACCAGTGGTTCCAAGCAATTTTCATCGGTATATAGGATGGTTTTGCTAAAGGCTTTTTCCAGTAAAGCCAGTCGTTTACGGCTATTTGGCAGAGCCATTTTACGAAATAAATCCCACTCCAGCGCGATGTCTGAATACGCATCAAATACGCCCTGATGCACGTCGATCAACACGGCCTGATCAGCAAAAAAAATCGCATAATCACAACATTTACGCCCCGCTTTTTGGCGAGGATCTTTGAGCATTTCGGCCGAACGCTTTAAATACAATCCATGCTTGAGCCACGGCTGAAAAAACGCCGCTTGGAGTAAGCTTTTGAGCGCATGCAGGTCATTTAATGGCGCAACAACAGAGACGGACATAGGCAGATCACGCAGCCATACAATACAAGAGATGGTTGACCTTAGAGCATCGCTAGGTTGCCGTCTAGTATGAGATGCCCAACGTCACACAGATCAAGATGACCTGCGGCGAACAATCGTCATCCTACCGAGCCTCACAATGGCCGATGCTGTGCCAACCAATCGAGCAATTCGGCTTCTGGCATCGGCTTGGCAAACAAATAACCCTGCATCAGATCCACTTCAAGCTGACACAGCAACTCATATTGCGCCAGTGTTTCGACCCCTTCAGCGATCACTTGCAGGCCGAGGCTACGCGCCATCTCGACGATGGTATGTACCATCACAGTATGCCCGTCACTCAGTGGTGTGACAAAAGAACGGTCGATTTTTAAGGCGTGCAGCGGTAACTGCTGTAAACGACTGAGCGATGAATAACCCGTGCCAAAATCATCCAAATGCAAGCGCAACCCCAACGCACTCAAGCGATTCAAAGTCGCCGACAACTCAACTTCACGCTGGGCAATCAGGCTCTCGGTCACCTCTAAATGCAAGACACCCGGTGCCAACTGATGCGCCTGTAGCAGACCGATAATTTCAGCGCCCAAGTCGCCTTCACTAAACTGCCGAATCGACACATTGACACTGCAACTCACCGACCACCCTAAATCATGCAAGCGGCGCAATACGGCGCATGAGTTCAGCAACATCTGCCGACCCAACTCGCCAATCAATCCGGCCTCTTCTGCAATCGGAATAAACTCATCAGGCGCAATCCAGAGTCCATTTAAACGCCACCGCGCCAGTGCTTCAACGCTGCGAATTTGGCGGCTGTGACCATCGACAATCGGCTGAAACCACGCCTCAATCTGGTGTTGCTCCAAGGCCACGCGCAGCGCCGCTTCTAGCTCGGCACGGCGGGTAAATGCTTGATGAATCGCCTGATCAAACACCACCGCTTGATTTTTGCCGCGTCGCTTTGCCTCATACATCGCCAGATCTGCGTTACGCAATAATGCGGTCGGCGTGAGCTTGCGCTCTAGTGGCGCGACGCCAATCGAGGCGGTGACGCTACTCACGCCGTCAACCTGTGGCAGCGGTTGCGCAATCACCGCACACAACTGCCGTGCCATGCTCAGCGCGGTCGGCTGATCGGTATTCGGCAGCCACACTGCAAACTCATCACCGCCAATCCGCACCACGGTATCATCGGTGCGCAGTGTAGCCTTAAGTCGATGGGCGACCAGACACAACGCCGTATCACCGAGTGCGTGCCCGAGATGATCGTTGATCAGCTTAAAACCGTCTAAATCAATCAACAACAGACAAGACGGCTGCCCATGCCGCGCCTCTAAGGCAGACAGTGCCTCTTGTAAGGTGCGCAATAAAAAGCGCCGATTGCCAATCCCCGTTAATGCATCGTGATCGGCATCATAGGCAATACTGCGGATTTGGCCTTCGATCTCAGCGGCTAAGGCATTGAGCGCATGGCCTAAATGATCAATCTCATCATGATCCTGTACTGGCCAACGAGTGCGATGGTCACGCGTCAACAAATAGCGATCCGCCAAAGCTGCAAATTGCTCTAGGCGACTGACAATTTTGCGTTGAATCAACTCACCGAGTGCAAACAACACAATCGAAGTCAAAAACACCATATTGCCCAGCAACACCAGCGCGGTCATCCAACGCTGTTTACTCAGTGTTTTGCGCGTCTCGGTGTATACACGCACAGCCAAACTTGGGCTATCTAAGCTCACGACGGATAGATTTTGCAGAGGTTGATCGGCGGCTGTCAGTGGAGTCAAGCGAATCTCGACCCCAGACATGCTGGCAATTTGCTCACGATAATCACTGTCCAACCAACGTCCGAACACGATACAGCCTTGCGCTGTATGCTCGGCTGACTCTGCAATCGGTGCTTGGGCAAACAAAAACGGCTGGTCGGCCAGCCAGTTGATCTGGCTACTTTGCGTGGTACAGCGCTGCGACAGCACCCGTGACAAATCCGCCACATCAGCCTCAGCCAATGCCGTGGTCACGCCATCACGTAGGGTCACACTGGAAAACGGACTGAACTGTTGATCACGGATCAGTACCCAGTCCCAATCGCTGTTGAGCATTAATGTGGGGGTAAAATGAACCCAGTAGTCGGGCTTATTGCCGTTTAAAAAAGTGCTGGTGTCATCCCAAAAGCCATAATCTGCTGCCACAGCGGCCAAGGCCTTACTGTCACGATCTAATAATGCGGCTGCACGGACTAATTCTGCTTGGGTTGTACGATATTCGAAGCGATCAAATAACCAATCAATCAAACTCAGTGAGCTGATCGTGCCACACGCCATCACCAACACTAACAACCATGCAAGGCGGCGATTAATCCAATATTTTAGCGACGTCTGGCTCATGGGCGTTTAGCCTCGGATCATCCATTGATCTGACGGGAGGTCTGCCACAGATGAAGTGCGATAGACAAAAGCTTGGTCAAAGCTTGCCCACCTAAACTAGCCAGCCCTGAGCAAGCTGTCAATCAAGTAAATACTTTTTTATCAGATAAAACGACAGGTTATCGACGACGCTGTCAGACAATCAGATGACCCAAAAAAATCCCACGCCATAGACTGATCGCGTGGGATCAGTGTGCTTAACCGCGCCCTTTCTTGCCACTACTGCGCGGCGGCAAGCCAGTATGTTGGGTTAGGACTCGACCTTGGCTTGGGCGCTGTGGTTGTACGCGCTGCGCAGGCTGGCGTTGGCCTTTGGCGGCCGCCTGACCTGTGGCGGCTGAACCACTCCGCTTGACCGAATCACCTTCTTGGCTAGAGTTTTTCTTACGCGCGGACTGATACTCGCCGTCTTTGCCGACCGGCTGATGGGTTGGGATCAATTGATGCCGACCGTTACCGATCAGGTCTGCCCTACCCATGCTTTTGAGGGCTTCACGCAGCAGTGGCCAGTTGTTCGGATCGTGATAGCGTAAGAAGGCTTTGTGCAGGCGGCGGCGTTTTTCACCTTTGACGATGTCCACCGTTTCGCTGTCTCGGCTGACTTTGCGCAGGGGATTTTTAAGGGTGTGATACATGGTGGTCGAGGTAGCCATCGGCGATGGATAGAAGGTCTGTACCTGATCGGCACGGAAGCCATTTTTCTTTAGCCAAAGCGCCAAATTCATCATGTCATGGTCAGTTGTACCAGGGTGCGCAGCAATAAAATACGGAATCAGATACTGCTCTTTTCCGGCTTCTTTACTATAGCGATCAAACATTTGCTTAAAGCGATCATACGCCCCAATGCCCGGCTTCATCATCTTGGACAGGGCGTTTTCTTCGGTATGCTCTGGTGCAATTTTTAGATAACCACCGACGTGATGGGTGACCAGTTCTTTGACGTATTCAGGATTCAGTACAGCAAGGTCATAACGCAAGCCGGAGCCGATCAGGATTTTTTTCACGCCTTTGATTTGGCGCGCTTTACGGTACAGTTGCGTCAATGGCGCGTGGTCGGTGTGTAGGTTTTCACAGACACCCGGATAGACGCAGGACGGCTTGCGGCAGTTTTTTTCAATCAATGGATCTTTACAGGCGAGGCGGTACATATTGGCAGTTGGACCGCCGAGGTCAGAAATAATGCCAGTAAACTGTGGTGCGGTATCACGGATTTTTTCGACTTCGCGCAGAATCGACTCTTCAGAGCGGTTTTGGATAATGCGGCCTTCATGCTCGGTAATCGAACAAAAGGTGCAGCCACCGAAGCAGCCACGCATGATATTGACCGAAAATTTGATCATGTCAAACGCGGGAATCCGCGCATCGCCATAGGATGGATGCGGTAGCCGCGCGTATGGCAAATCAAACACATAGTCCATTTCTTCGGTGCTGAGCGGAATCGGTGGCGCGTTTAGCCAGACATCGCGGTCACCATGCCGCTGCACCATTGCGCGTGCGTTACCTGGGTTGGTTTCGAGGTGCAAGATGCGATTGGCATGTGCATATAACACCGGATCGTCTTTGACCTGCTCGTAATCAGGCAGTCGGATCACGGCTTTTTCACGCGGCGGCAGCTTGTGCTTAAAGGCATTCGATGGGCGCAGGCTGACCACCTGTACTTCTGCATCGGCCTGCGCTTGATTGACAATCGGATTGCTGACGGTTTCTTTGACAAAGCCCTGAAACTGCGCCAGCTTGTTTTGGTCGGAGTCTTTTTTGGCTTCAATTTCGCAGCCCGCGACGTCTTCGGTCATCACATACGGATTGATGATCGGATCGACCCGACCGAGTGCATCGACGTTATTACTGGCCACTTCGATCATGTCAGCTTTGGCTATTTTGCGCGCTTGATTCAGGATAAACGACGTGCCGCGCAGATCGGTAATCTGTTCAATCGACTCGCCTTGTGCCAGTCGGTGCACCACATCGACCATCGCGCGTTCGGCATTACCGTACAGCAAAATATCGGCCTTGGCATCGGTGATGATCGAGCGGCGCACTTTGTCTTGCCAGTAGTCGTAGTGTGCAATTCGGCGCAAGCTGGCTTCAATGCCACCCAGCACAATCGGCACATCTGGATAGGCTTCACGGCAGCGCTGACTGTAGACAATCGCAGCGCGGTCGGGGCGTTTATCCGGTGCGTTGTGCGGTGAATAGGCATCGTCTGAGCGAATTTTGCGGTCGGCGGTGTAACGATTGATCATCGAATCCATGTTACCCGCCGTCACGCCATAGCAATAGACCGGCTTGCCCAATTCTTTAAATGCTTCGGCTGAATGCCAATCGGGCTGCGCAATAATCCCGACCCGAAAGCCCTGCGCTTCCAGCAAGCGGCCAATAATCGCCATCCCAAACGATGGATGATCGACATAGGCATCACCGCTGATGATGATCACATCACAAGCATCCCAGCCGAGCTGATCCATTTCGGCACGTGACATCGGCAAAAATGGCGCAGGCTCAAAGCACGCTGCCCAGTGTTTATTGTAATCAAACAATGGCTTGGCATAATCGAGGGCAGACGGCGAGGACATGGGCGGTTTCCAGTTGAGACGTGCAGTGCAGACGGGCAATACAAATGCGCTCAGACCGTCAAAATAACAGACTGAGATTTTTTCATTTTAACATGAATTGGATTGAGGCGTTAAAAGATTGGGCGGATGGAAAGATTATGGGTAGGACAGGAAATAAGCATTTCATAGATTTTTTCATACCGCTTGTCAAAATTGTAGCAAGTATATTTGCGCACTCCAAATAATTCAGGTATAAAATAGAATAACTGGTTAGGAGAGTGAACATGAGTGCAGATTTTGAGTTTGTAACCCATACCTTTAAGGCTTTATACGCGGAGGCGCAAGGTCGAGCCATCTGGAATTACCTAAACACCGAAAAATCAGTTATTCGGATGGAAGCAGTCAGCG